>JADFQA010000047.1 GCA_022562055.1 Acidobacteriota bacterium
TCGTCAATCGTTACGGTGCCGACGGCCTCTCTATTCCTCAAGAGCTGACGTCATACATTGCGGACCGCCAAGGGTATGACTACAAGGAGCACGGTAGCTCGGACAGCACCCATGTCGAGTTCGTCAGTGATGATCTAATCGACCGATTCTGCCTGCTCGGACCTTCCCAGAACCACATCGAGCGGCTCAAGGAGATGCAGGAGCTTGGTGTCGACCAGTTCTCGATCTACCTCCAGCACGACGGCAAGGAAGAGACTCTGCGAGCGTACGGCGAAGAGATCATCCCAGCGATTAACGGATAGGGATTCCGCACTTGGTTGACAGCACGCAGGAACAGACTTCGACGGACGAGTCCGCTCGTATCGAGCTGCGGAAGTACGAACGCGCTCAGCGGGTTCGAACGACGGTGCGCCGGAGTCTGGTGTTCGTGATCTTCGTCACCATCCTCGGCCTTCTCTACACCGGCTACAAGGTTGCCGGCCAGTCGATCGACGACGCCCAGCGAGACTGGCCAGTGATCGGCTCAGTGCTGCCGGCAACAAATGATCTCATCATGCCGCCGATTTCGGCGATTATCTCCGAGTTCAACGACCCCCCGCAGCGGAGAAACCCTAAAACGCTCGGTGGGTTCATCTTCGACGCTGCCCTGTTCACTGCACGCGAGGCGTTTTTCGGTTTTGTTGCAGGTGTCGTGCTTGGTTTCGGTCTTGCGGTCCTGATGCTGCGCTCGCGGACAATCGAAAGAGGTTTGATGCCGTACGTGGTGGTGTCCCAAACGGTGCCACTCGTCGCGATCGCGCCCATTATCGTCATCTGGGGACAGACGAATTTCGGGTGGCTGCCTTTCACGTGGAACGCGTGGATGTCGGTTTCGATCATCGCCACGTATCTGACGTTTTTTCCTGTTGCGGTTAATGGGTTGAAGGGTCTGCAGTCGCCTTCAGCCGAGGCGGTTGAACTGATGGAATCGTACGCATCCAGCCGCACGCAGACGCTTCTCAAATTGCGGCTTCCCGCGGCAGTGCCGTACCTCTTCGCCGCATTCAAGCTCGCTGCGTCTGCAAGTATCGTCGGCGCAATCGTCGGCGAGATTTCGTCGGGTGTCGGTGGCGGCATAGGGCGCCTGATCCTCGACTTCGCATCCCGGTACACCACCGGCCCTGAACGTCTCTACGCCTCGGTCGCCGGAGCCGCCGCTTTGGGCATTGTTGTTTTTGGTCTCATTTCGCTCCTAGAGCGCCACGTGGTCGGTGGAACGGCGCGGGAGACTTCGATTTCATGAACACAGAAACATCGGAGAATCTTGCGGTCGAGACGAAGGGCGCCGGGAAGGTTTTTGGTCGAGGGACCCCCAACCAGGTAGTCGCGCTCGAGGCGATCGACTTGAAGATCGCCCGCGGCGGTTTTGTGTCTCTCATCGGGCCGTCAGGTTGTGGGAAGTCGACTCTGTTGAGACTCATGGCCGGCCTGGTTCCGGTCACCACCGGTGAGATCTATGTAAACGGAAAGTCCGCCGAGCAAGCCAGGCTCGACAGGGACTACGGCATGGCCTTCCAAAACGCCAATTTGTTCGATTGGCGCACGGTTGCCAAGAACATCGAGCTGCCTCTGGAGCTGATGGGTTGGACGAAAACGGCGCGTGCCGAACGAACCCGAGAGATGCTCGAACTCGTGCAACTCAGCGATTTCAGCGATCACTATCCGAATCAGCTTTCCGGCGGCATGCAGCAGCGGGTCGCGATTGCACGGGCGCTGTCCTTCAAACCTTCGATTCTGCTTATGGATGAGCCGTTTGGTGCGCTCGACGAGATGACCCGCGAGCGGATGCAAACAGAACTCTTGCAGATTTGGGCTGAAACGCGCACGTCGGTGGTATTCGTCACCCACTCGATCCCAGAGGCGGTGTTTCTGTCGAAAACCGTTGTCGTCATGTCGCCACGGCCCGGGAGAATCGTTGCTCGCGTCAGCATCGACCTGGGAGATCGGACGTTCGAGACACGCGAGGACTCCGCATTCTTTGCGAAAATCACGGAGGTTCGGGAGGCGCTGCGCGCGACGGAGGGGGCAACATGATTCGCGCACGTTTTCAGACGCTGATCCCACCATTGGTCGTGGGTGTCGGTGGGCTGATTTTGTGGGAATCCGCTTTGGTGATTCTTAAACCCCAGGCGTTCGTGTTGCCAAGGCCCTCGGTCATAGCCGGCAAAGTTGTCGATCAGTGGAGTGCGATTGTCACGGCGACCTCGAACACCGGTTTCATAGCCGTGACGGGCCTGGTTGCGGGTGCACTGCTTGGAGTCGCCGTTGCGGTTTTGGTTTCCAGATTCCGGATCGTGAGCGAGGCCGTCACGCCGGTGGCGGTCGCGGTGAATGCGATTCCGATAATCGCGTTGGCACCGATCTTCAACAACTGGTTCGGCCTTTTATCTCCGCGTTCGAATCAGGGGATCGTCGTGCTGCTGGTGTTTTTCCCGGTGTTTGTCAACACCGTTCGGGGCCTGACCGACGTGCAACGGGGTCATCTCGACCTTATGGATTCGTACGCTGCAAGTGAGTGGGAGACGCTGCGACGGGTGCGGATTCCCAACGCGTTGCCCTACCTGTTCACGTCGCTCAAGATCGCATCGTCACTGGCTGTGATCGCGGCGATCGTCGCTGAGTACTTTGGCGGTGGGCAGGCTGCCCTCGGCCAATTGATCGTGCAGCACGCTGCGCTCTCGCGCTACTCATCTGCGTGGGCCGGCGTTGTGGCGGGTACGCTGATGGGAATGGGTTTGTACCTTGTGGTCGTCGTCCTTGAACGACGTTCCATTCCGTGGCAGACAGCCGACAGCGATGAGTCTGTCGGTTGAAAGTTTCTAACAAGAGCAACATAGAAGGAGAACTTCAATGAGAAAGACAAAAGTAGGTAGGGCGAGGCTGTTTGGCGCCGTCCTCGTGATGGCATTGATTGCCACTGCATGCGGAAGCGATGATGATGTGTCGACGGCGCCTGAGGACCTGACACCGATCACGCTTCAGCTCCAGTGGTTCACCCAGGCGCAGTTCGCGGGTTACTACGCAGCCGTCGCTGAAGGTTTCTATGCAGACCTTGGTCTCGACGTGACGATTACGCAGGGCGGTATCGACATTCTTCCGGCGACCGTGCTCGACTCGGGCGCAGCCGACTTTGCAATCTCGTGGGTACCACGCGGGCTTGTGCCACGCGAAGAGGGACTCAACATCACCAACATCGCGCAAATCTTTGAGCGGTCCGCAACCCTCCAGGTGGCGTTCAAGGACTCGGGTATCAACTCAGTCAGCGATCTTGCCGGTAAGACGGTCGGAAACTGGGGGTTTGGTAACGAGTTCGAGTTGCTGGCGGGTTTGCGTAGCTCGGGTCTCGATCCAGCGAGCGACGTGACGCTCGTCCAGCAACAGTTCGACATGCTGGCGCTGATCTCAGGCGAGATAGACGCAGCTCAGGCGATGATCTACAACGAATATGCCCAAGTACTCGAGACGATCAACCCGGACACGGGTGAGCTGTTCACTGCTGATGACCTTGTTGTTATCGATTGGAATGATGTCGGCACCGCCATGCTTCAGGACGCTATCTGGGCCGATGCCGACAAGCTCGAATCTGACTCCGACTACCGAGCCAACGCCGTGAAGTTCGTTGAGGCGTCGATCCGCGGGTGGATCTTCTGCCGTGACAACATCGACAAGTGTGTCGACATTGTGCTTGACGCGGGTCCGACGCTGGGCGAGTCACACCAGACATGGCAGATGAACGAGATCAACGGTCTCATCTGGCCGTCGAGCGGCGGTATCGGTCTCATGGACCAGGGTCTGTGGGATCAGACTGTGGCGGTGGCAACCGGTGAGAGCATCCTCAAGGCCGCTCCGACCGACGGGGCGTTCCGCACTGACATTGCAAAGGAAGCGATCGACAACCTCAAAGCTGATGGCGTCGATGTGATCGGTTCCGGGTGGAGCCCAATCACCGTCGAGCTCAAAGAGGGCGGCAACTAGGCATTCGTCGACGTGGGCCATCCTCGCCGAGGCGAGGATGGCCCACGTCCGTGGCAGGACGGTGTATCGAGTCCTACGGTTTGATAAGTTCGAGTAGACCTAGTTGCTCGACCATGTCGGACTCGTATTCGATCGCTTGTTGCGGTATCGGGATTCCCGAACCCTCGGCGACACGGTTCATCATCTCAAAGTTCCCAAGCACCGCAGCGGCATCAACCAATGCTTCGGATCCTAAGTCGGAGACGATTGACTCGTGCAGATCCCCCAGCGATGTTGCAGAACGCCCGAGCACGGTCTCGACGAATCTCAGCAACGTGTCGCCCCCGTGCACGCCAATTGAAACATCGGGGTCAACAAGACCTGCAATGTTGAGGTCGTATCCAAAACTGATGGCGCTCGCCCGGAGCATCCGCACATGGGCGAATGTTCAGTAGAAGCACTCGTTGATAAGCGATGTCTTTGCAGCGATCAGCTCGATTTGCGCCCTGTCGAGACCTGGTGAGCGGATAAAATCCACGTAACCCATCTGTTCGTCCGTCATGTAGAGGGGACCAAACGATGCCACCCAGGCGGATGCGACGTCTGGAACTAGGTCGAGTGCCGACGGGATCGCTCCTCGTGGCATCGGCACATGGGTTCGACGACGTTTCAATCTCTTGGCGATGTTGCCCGTCGGAGACCCTGGGATTGGATGGGGCAGCGCCTCAAGATCTACCCCGAGGGCACGATGCATGCCATCCACCGCTGACAGCATGGACACAAGCCCGATAGTCTCGACAGTGGCGGCATCCCCGGCCACGCCAGCCGCGGTACGGACGAGATTGTTGTCCACTTGGGCCGGGTCGTGGTACAGCGTGTGGGCGAGTTCGGCGATATGCTCGGGGAGCCGATTTTTCGAATCGCCGTCCGGGTTTTCGGTCGTTCTGGCGGTTTCCAGCAGTGCCGATCGTTGGCGTGCGTCGAACACCGGTCCCGGCTTAGCGAAGTAAGCCCACATACCCACGAACGTTTCAGTGAGGTCGCTGCGGACCGCAACGGGTGAGGTTGTGAATGAGAACATTTGATGAGTCTAATTTGTATTAGTGGAGAGCCCTGATGCCCATAGCGCTGAGCACCAAAATGCTTACCCCGACAGCGAGGACACGGAAGTCTTTGTCACGTCGCGTTCGGTAGATTGAAAAGCCGCTAATCAAGGTCCATGCGCCGAGCTGAAAAGCAACGCCGCCGTCGGTAGCCGGTAGTAGGAAATCTATCACCACTGGCTCATTGTGCGGTCTGCTCGCCGGCTCTAATCGCGACATCCAGCCAATTTTCCGCTGGGGGGAGAGCGCAGGAGTAAAGATCGTTATAGGCGCAGAACGGCGCGTATGCGTAGTTGAAGTCGATGACTGCGGTTCCGTCACCGTTGGGGTGAACGTCGATGTAGCGACCCGCACCGTACGTTTCCTTTCCGGACGTCGTGTCGTGAAACGGGAGGAACAGACTCTCGTGCCCCGAGGAGTACAGAGCCATTGTGGTGTCCGTGCCGTCGACGGTGACCGTCGCAGTTGCGACCCTCATGTACGTCCGCTCAGCACCATCGGTGGTCGATATCTGCACCTCGGTGGGCTCTGTCGGGTCGAGTGTCACGTCGAACACGAGCTCGGCGTTTGGCGGGTAGTAAGCGAGGCCTTCGAAGGTGTGTCGGGCGTCGTGCGGCAGTGGAGATTGCTCACCGTGTTTGAAGAATTCGTCTTTCTCCTTGCGGAAACTTAGGAGGTCTGCGGTATCCATACAGACGCCAACAACCGACGGTGTGCGGTATTCCATTCCGTCGCCAACGACCGCTGCCGGTACACTGTCGACCATGAGAGCTTGGTACTGCGTGCGGCGCATAAGGCCCGATGAGGGAGACGAGTTCCGCGCAATCCGATTGCGGGCGCTTGCCGAGGATCCCGAAGCGTTTGGTGCGACCCTCGCAACCGAGGCAGCGTTTGAGCCCGAGGCCTGAACAGGGAGGGCAGCCGAGGCATCTGATGGCGGAGCCACCGCAGTGTTTTTCATCGATATCAATAAGAATGTCGAAGCGATGGTTGGTGCGTACGCCAGCGATGGTGCTCACGCGACTCTGTGGGGAATGTGGATTGCGCCTGAGTTGCGCGGTACAGGAGTCGCGACAGGGCTTGTCGACGCCGTCGAGGGCTGGGCTGCGGAAAACAGTCTCGACCGTGTCGAACTTTGCTCCGTAGTCGTTCTTGAACCCGACCGAAAACTTCTCGTTTCCTGATTTGTCGTAAACCATGACGAACAACGTATGGAACTGATGACATATACGCCGCTTAGCCGACGTGCCCGCATGAATGATGAACCTCAGCCAGTGGTCGCCGTCGGGCGACTCCATGATGAACTCTCGAAAGCCCCGATGTGGTTCGTTCTGAGGCACGTGTGACGCAACGTACCCGTAGCCCACCAGCGGGTTACCGGGGATAATGGAGGGGTCCGAGCCGTGTTCGTGGCCGAAGTAACACCAGTACACGGGGTCGATCTGCGGGTGCCAACCGACGTACGTCTCACAATTGGGTGCGTCGGTTGTGTTTAGGTCGTGCACCCATGACGAGCACGTTCGGTTCGGCCGCGGAGCTGTCCACCCCGCAGGGGCCGGTGGCGTCTCGGTCGGTTCGCTGTCTGATTCGGCAAGGAGCACGAGATACATTCTGCGCCAACCGTTCTGGCCTTCAACACTGCCGAGCTTGATGTCTCCCGCGGCGAGATCCTTTTCGTACACGTCACGGGTCCCTATCGTCGATGATGACAGTGCCGCCCTTCGTCCACGAAGTCAGCCACCCTGGGACCGGCTCCTCGCTCCGCCACACGATTCCAACACGGGCGTCTCGGTTCAACGTGAACCGGAACCAGTCACGGTCTGGGCAGCGATTGAGGTGTTCCGATCGGGGGCGAAGGTCAGAGTAGATCCCAACCGGTGTATCGACCCGGGCTGTTGACGATGTCCACATCGTCCGGATCTGGTAGGACATCCATGCCCGTGGCAAACGATCGTGGCAAGTAGCGGGCGTTGTAGATGTCCGGGATCTGACCTTCGGTCGTATCACGCCTCGACTCATATCGGGTCACGAGTGCCTTGCTTTGTTCGCCTACGGAAAAGCCTGCCGGGGGATCGGTGGGAAGGTTAAGTGCCCGCGTGAGGAATGTTGCCATGACCGCCCGTGTCACTCGGTCGTCTGGGCAGAAACGGTCGTTCTGTGGCGGGTTGCAACCCCGTGTGATGCCCGCCGTCGCCAGTTTCTCGATGTCGGACTCGAAGATTGAGTTGTCGTCGTCGACGAACGAAACTACCCGGTGTCGGTCAGTCCCAGCGCACGAACGAGGAACGCCGCCATCTGCCCACAGGACGATGTAACCCGTGAGCAGATGGCTGCGTTCATGCACCGCCTTGCAGCAAACCGTGTCGTCGACGCCGGCGAGTTACAGGGACGCACGGCAAAGGACATCAATACGTTGGCAGGTGCTTCGTACGCTCTGTCGAGTTTCTGTTTTCCGTTTCCGTGCACACCGCCGAACCCACTTCGGGTTGTCGGGGCAAGTTCGGACATATCGATCGATGTGACAGAGATCACTTTTGTTGCCCCAACCGCTGGGTATCTACTCATCAATGCATCAACATCGCTGTCGTGCAGCAATGGCAATCTGCTCTTCATCTGCGGTGACCCCAACGGGACGGTGTACATCACGGTGGATGGAGAGAACTACCTCAGGTTCAAGGGGTCGTTGCAACACCGACTTGTTCGACTCGGACGGGTTGCGGACGGATTCCGTGTCCAACACAGCCTATGTCGCGGTAGCCGGTTTCGCCAAGCTATCGACGACTTCAGCATGTTCAAGAGCTGCGATCGCTGCGGGTGGAACACCGAGTTTTAGCGAGCGGCTACCACCACCAACAATCACGTATGGCTCGTTCATAACGCTGGCATCGATCCAGATGGGGATCTCGTTTGGCAGACCAAACGGAGTTACACCGCCCATGAGCATGCGGGTCACCTTTACCGTGACGTCTGCGGGGGCGAAAGAGACCTTTCGTGCGCCGAGCTTCTTGCGAACGGTTCCGTTAACGTCGAGCCGATGCGTTGCAAGGACGAGACATGCCGCGACGAGACCCTGGGGTTTGCGAGACGCGACGATGATCGTGTTTGCAGACTGGTTGAGCGTATATCCGTAGGTTTCGCAAAAGGCCGCGGTGTCCGCAAGATTTGGGTCGCACTCCACGAGATCGATTTCGTAACCCGTTGCGCGAGCTGCGGCGATGACTTGCAATTCGAGTGTCGTACGGGTCATCCGTCGCCAAACCCGACACCGAGGCTCCTTGCCGATTTGATCCACGGATGGTCAAGAGGGACGGTTTTGCGACGACCGGCAACTTCCCCGAGCGGGACATGGCGAACGCTGGACCCGTGAGATGCGATCATGATTCCCGACAGGCCTTCGGCGGCTGCGTTGGCGGCTTCGGTGCCGAGAGTGGATGCGAGCAGCCGGTCGACCGTCGACGGTGTCCCCCCGCGTTGGACATGACCAAGGATCGTTACACGTGCCTCGAGTCCCGTGCGGTCGGCAAGTTCGGAGGCCAGTAACGTCGTTGTTTGGCTCTCGTGTTGATTGAGCGTTTGCAGTTCGGCCTTGAGCTCTTTGCGGTCCGCCCCCTCGGCTGTTTCGAGATCGCTCGCGACTTTGTCGATGGTTGCGCGGTGCTGCGAGCTAACAGCACCTTCTGACACGACGACGATCGAGAATGTGGATCCTCCCGAGCGGCGTTGAGAAATTGTTTCGGCGAATTCGTCGAGCTCGTACGGAATCTCGGGGATCGCGATCACGTCCGCTCCACCCGCCAGCCCGCCACCGAGCGCAAGCCAGCCTGCGTTGTGACCCATAACTTCGACCAGCATGATCCGATGGTGCGAGTGGGCAGTCGAGTGGAGGCGGTCAATCGCCTCCGTGGCTATTCCGAGAGCGGTGTCGAATCCGATAGTCAGATCCGTTGCCCACACGTCGTTATCAATGGTCTTGGGCAGGGTGATGATCGACATGCCCGCCTCTGCAAGTCGGAGCGCATTCTTCTGCGTCCCGCCGCCACCGAGGCAGATAAGAGTGTCGATTCGGTGTTCTTCGCAGGTCTGGATCATCAGGTCGGTCATGTCGAGCGTACGGTCGCCGACTCTCATCCGGTGCGGCTTGTCCCTACTAGTTCCCAGAATGGTCCCTCCGAGACTGAGAATGCCGCTTAGCGCGGCGCTATCGAGCCGGATGGTCCGATTTTGCATGAGTCCGCGGAAGCCGTCGCGGAAACCGACAACCTGCATGCCGTGGGTTCGGATCGCTGCCTTCCCAATCGCCCGGATGGCCGCATTCAGCCCGGGCGAGTCGCCGCCTGCTGTCAAGATGCCGATCGTTTTCGCCATACCGTTCCGCTTCGAGTGTCGAGCAAGGATACCCGCCGCTTGCCAGGGTGCGCCGCGACCCCTGGGACTGTGCATACGGCTGTACCCTTGGACTTATGGACGCAGCCTTCGACGAACTGATCGCACGAGACGGCACCGCTGCCGTAGTGAACGCCCGAGGGGTTTTCGAGGTCGCAGCGTGATCGAGCCGTCTGTCACCTCGGAGATTGGCAAGCTCGAAACCGTGCTCGTTCACCGGCCTAGTGTCGAGATTGCCAGACTCACTCCGGACAACAAAGAGGCGTTGTTGTTTGATGACCTGCTGTGGTTGGATCGGGCTCAGGACGAGCATGATGCCTTTGTTGGTCTGATGATCGATAGGGGAGTGGAGGTGTTGTATTTCGATCGATTGCTCACCGACGTGATGAAGATGCCTGCCGCCCGTGATTCGCTGTTGCGCACGGTGTTCACCCCCGCTCGGTGTGGCCCGAGGGCTTCCGAGGCGCTCATCGCGATGCTCACAGAGACAACAGCGGAGAAGGTTGTCGAGGTATTGGTCGGCGGCATCATGGAACACGAGCTCGGTGCCTGGGGGCTGGATCCTCTTTTCGCGGATCTTGTTGCCGACCGATACCACCACGTGCTTAGCCCGCTTCCCAACCTTCTGTTCATGCGTGACAACGCATCGTGGATTGGGTCGGCGCTGTCGCGCAATGTGCTGAAAACGCCCGCGCGTCAGCGAGAGTCCATGTATATGGCGTCGATCTACGATCACCATCCGCTACTTTCGCAGCTCGGCTCAAGACCGGTGTTCGGTGCGGAGCGCGGAGATGTGTATCCAGCATCGCTCGAAGGAGGGGATGTACTGGTCCTCGACGAACATACCGTCTGTCTCGGCATTTCAGAGCGCACAGCACCGTCGGCCATCGAGATTCTGGCGTTGCGGCTATTTGCCGAGACCCCGATAACTCAGGCAATCGTGGTCCGTCTGCCAAATACTCGCGCCCTCATGCACCTCGATACCGCCTTCACGATGGTCGACCATGCAACGTTCAACATTTTCCCTGGGCTGCTTGTCGTAGAAGGGATCCACCTGATTCGGCCACAGGGTGATCACGGTCTGGGCGTAGTCGCCATGCCTTCAATCGAGTCGGCGCTTCTTGAGGCACTGGGTCTCGAGTCCATCACAATGATTCAAACCGGCGGTGACGCAATTGGGAGACTTCGCGAGCAATGGGATGACGGCAACAACACACTTGCTTTGGAACCCGGCGTTGTGGTCGCGTACTCAAGAAATGTCGAGACAAACCGCCAGCTACGTAATCACGGCATTGAGGTGCTTGAGTTGGATAGTTCGGAGCTATGTCGGGGGCGAGGAGGTAGCCGATGCATGACTCAACCTATCGTCAGGGTGAATCTGGGGTAGCGCACCACGGTCTAGAGACCGTCGCCCTTCCCGCGGCTCTCGCCGACCAAATAGTCGGGCTGTTGGTCGAGGCGCTGCCACATGAGGGATGCGGCGTAGTTGGTATGACGGGTCACGAGGTAACACGTGTGTATCCAATAAGGAACGTCAGCCCGTCAGCGACGTCGTACACCTTAGACCCAAGAGAGCTTGTGCAGGCGTTGAGAACCGCACACGACGAGGATGCACCAATTGGTGGTCTGTTCCACTCGCATCCCGAGGGTGCCCCGTACCCGTCCTCGGTGGACCTTGCCACCGATGTTGACCGTGCCTGGGTGCATCTGATCGTGGCGCTCAGCGGCGAACTTTCGGTGATTAGGGCGTTTCGATTTGGCATCGATGGTGTCACGCGGGTCGATATCGTGAGACCGCCAAACCCCCCAGCACACTGAACTGCGGTCATCGCACTGGTTACCAACCGCCAGGTGTTGGACGGACGAACCAGCAGTGCCGCGGTGCACTAGCCTTTGCGCATGGCCGATTCTACGAAAGAACTCACCGCACACCACCTCATGTTTTCGTACATCGGGCTGGGGATGCACATAGCGGCCGGTGTCTTCATCGCTATCTCGGTACTTGTTGCTCCGCTTAGCCTCGTTGGCGGCTTGGCTGTGCTCTGGGTCGTCGGTGGAGTGCACTCGCTGAGGGTGTGGCGGGAGAAACTAGCTCGGCCACTTCTCGTCGCCATGGGGGTCTCGGTTGCATGGATTCTGGCGCTTACGTTCCGATGACTGCGCTGAAGCTCACCGTATTGGGCTGCGGATCTGGGGGACCTCGACCCGGCATCGCAGCATCGGGCTATCTCATCACCGCCGCAGGTACGTCCCTCGTCCTGGGCCTCGGGTCGGGTGCTCTCTCCGACCTGAGAGTCGACGGTGATCCTGCGGTAGCGATCATGTTTCGCGACTCTGCGGCGGTTGCTACCTGACGCTGCGGTCCATCACCTCAGCGATTGGAGAACTTGATATTTGGCCTTTTGGCCGACCCACCCGTGAGACAGCGCGCCTCGCGTCATGCGACAGCCCGCACCACATGAGTCGCGCCCGAGCCAGTGTCTACTCTCATGCAACGCAGGCCCACGGCGTCGGCGGAAGCCAATGCATGAATTCAGCCGATCAAGATGGTGGCTCTGGGCCGGCGTCCGATGTTGACGATCCCATCACGCTTCCGGCAGTGCTAGCCGATCAGATCTTCAGACTGGTGGTGGATGCGCTTCCGGACGAGGGTTTTGGGGTTCTGGGCATGGTGAGGGGTGAGGTGACCCATGTGTATTTTGCGACGAACATCGACGCATCTGCGAGTTTGTACACGTTGGAACCAAAGGGAATTGGTGCTGGCGCTGCGCACGGCCAACGATATCGGGGCGCCGATTGGTGCACTTTTTCATTCCCACCCGACCGGTGCCGCGTATCCGTTGGCGACTGATGTAGTGACCGATGTCGATCGAGATTGGGTGCATCTGATTGTCGGTCTCGCCGGCAAGGTTCCTGTGTTGAGAGCCTTCCGGGTTGGCACGGGCGGAGTGAGACCGGTGGGCGTTGTGAATTCGTCGGTCGAGCAGCGGTAAGCGACGTAATCCTCGGGCAGGTGATCATTCTGGAAGGGTTGTCCGTGTCGAGTGCCACGGGGGCGTCGAGATAGTTGCGTCTGGAGCTCGGAGCCGGGGCACGCGCGCGAAAGTCCGAGGTGTCGTCCTCGGACTTCCCGCGTGTTTGGTTGGCGATTCAGGGTCGGGATTGGTCACCTGCTCCGTCGCTTGCGTTGTCGGCCCCGTTCTCCGCTTGGTTGCCTGCTCCGTCGCTTGCGTTGTCGGCCCTGTTCTCCGCTTGGTTGCCTGCTCCGTCGCTTGCGTTGTCGGCCCCGTTGTGTGCTCGACCGCTCGCTCCATCCGAAGCGGTATCGGCGATATTCCCGCCAAATTCGCGACCATCAGCCGGGTCACCGTCGAACACGGTTTCCACTACAGCGTCAGCCTTGTCGGAGGCTTCGTCGGGTAGCTCAGGAGCATCTGGCAGGTTACCGTCATTGGGAGCCGGCACGTTTATGCCGACGTTTGATACAGCATCTGATACCCACTGCTGGGCGGCATCTGGCAGGTTGTCGGTGGCCGCAAGTCCACCGGTTGTCGCAGCAAGGGCCACCGTGGCGATGGCAAGCTTGCCGAGAAGGGTTGAAAGGAATGCGCTGATCATGGCTCGTCGTCTCCATTTTCTGGACAAAGGTTTTGTCACTCGATCCGACCGGGATCGAACCGGGATGGACTCTGCAACTGTCTTCGCTTCGGCTGCCAGCAATCGGGGCAAGTTTTCAGTAGCTGGATCGCTGGGAACAGAATCTGAACTGAGCTGACCGATGAAGGCCACAACAGCGTCTCCGGCTTCGGAGTCACTGCCGGCGGCTAACCGATCAATCAATTCATCGAGCTGTTGGTTTGAACGTCTCATCTCACCCTCGTAACCGACGCGGCACAGCGAAAACGTACTGCCTTCATCGAAGAATCTTTTCCAACCGTTTGAACGCCCGCCGTTGTAATGCCTGCACCGCGCCCGGTTTCTTGCCGACGATGTCGGCGATCTCGGTAATCCTGAGCCCGCTGAGGAATCTCAGCACGAGCACCTCCCGTTGCGCGGGCGCGAGCTGTTCCAATACAAGCCAGATTTCGTCATCTGCGAGATGTTGGAACGCACCAGACTCGGCCGACGGCACCGAGGGACTCGCTCGGTCCAGCACCGTGTGGTCAGCCAGATCGACTGGCTTTCGCCGACCGCGACGCCTTTCATCGATGACTCGGTGGTGGGCGATCATGAAAACCCACGACCGAAACTCAGCACCGTCGCCTTCGAAACGGTGAATTCCTCTCGCCACATGAAGCCATGTCTCCCCGACCAGGTCGTCTACGTCCAAGCCGCCCTGAAGGCGCACATACCCGCGCAACGTCCCATCGATATCGTGAACTAGGCGCACCCAGGCCCATTCGGCACCTACGCGAGCCGCATCCACCACGGACTGGAGTATTCCGTCTATTGGCATTCCATCCTCTTCGTCACCAGGGCCGTCCCGTCTTTTATCGGTAACCGCACAGGACACCTGAAAAGGTACGGGTTCCGGCAAATAGTCTGTCGCTGGCGACGATTCATGATGCGTGTCTCTGCCAAAGCTCTGTCATGGGGAACGGTGAGATCCCGGAGACGCTTGGCGCCAGTTCCATGGGAGACGACTAGCCTCTGTGCATGGCAGGGTCAGCAAAAGAACTCACCCCGCATCACCTCATGTTCGCCTACATTGGCCTGGGAATGCACATTGCGGCCGGCGTCTTCATCGCCATCTCGATTCTCGTCGCTATGGGCGTCTTGGTCGCGTGGACTCTGGCTCTCACCTTCCGATGACTGCGCTGAAGCTCACCGTGCTGGGCTGCGGATCTGGGGGGCCTCGCCCCGGCATAGCTGCATCGGGGTATCTCATCACCGCCGAAGGTGCTTCCCTCGTGCTGGACCTTGGGTCGGGTACCTTGCAGCCGATGTTCGAGCTGATCGGCGGAGCGCCCGACGCCGTTGTGATCACGCACCGCCACGTCGACCACATGGCCGACCTACTTGGGCTCTACGGTTACCTCAGCTCAGATCGTCGGAGCGGGGGCAAGGCGGGCGCTCTCCGAGTGATCGCACCTCGGGGCGTCGAGGAGGCGTTCGCGGGTGCGCTGCAAGCCGGCGAGCAGCACCCCTATCGCGATGTCCTCGCCTTCGAGCGACCCCGTGTTGGTGAAATCGTTAGCGTCGGAGACTTACTTTGTGGATTCGCAGACACCGTCCATTCGGTGCCTGGTATCGCGGTCAGGGTGACGTGTGGAGACTCTTCGATTACATACACTGGAGACACTGGTCCGAGTGCTGCTATCGAAGAGCTGGCGCTTGGTTGCGATGTCCTGCTCGCCGAGGCTGCGAACGCTGGGGGGAGGTCGACTCGGTACCCATTCCATATGACTGTGCGCGAGGCGATCGGCATGGCTCTTGCCGCACAAACAAGCGATCTGGTGCTGACACACATGCACTCGGCCAACACGAGTGAGCAGGTCGTCGACGCCGCCGCCGACGTTGGTTACACCGGCCAGGTGCACATCGCCATCGCCGGACTTGAGATGCCAATCGACAAGGAGAAAACTTGACATGTTGAGAACCGAACGGGCCTTTGACGAGCTGCGCAAGGTAGACATCGTGCGTGGGTACACCGAGATGACCCCAGGGTCGGTGCTGATCTCGATGGGGCGCACACGCGTGCTGTGCACGGTGTCTCTCAGCGACAACGTGCCCCCATGGATGCGAGATCGTGCCGAGGGTTGGGTCACTGCGGAGTACTCGATGTTGCCGGGGTCGGCAAACTCCCGTATCAACCGAAAGTCGATTAGCGGGGGACGTACGAAGGAGATCCAGCGTCTCATCGGCCGGTCGCTGCGAGCCGGTGTCGCCCTTGAGAAGATGACGGGCATCACCGCGACCGTCGACTGCGACGTCCTGCAAGCCGACGGTGGCACCAGAACCGCGTCGATCACCGGCGCTTGGATCGCCCTCGCCGACGCGTTCGATGTGTGGGTGGCGCAAGGGAAGCTGGCGGAGTCTCCGATCACTACCCACATTGCGGCCACCAGCGTCGGACTCCACGAAGGCCAGGCGCTGCTGGATCTTGAGTACGTCGAAGACGTTGTGGTCGATGTTGATTGCAACGTTGTCATGACCGGCGATGGCAGACTCGTCGAGGTCCAGGGTACGGCTGAAGGTGACCCGTTCAGCCGCCAGGAACTAGATGCAATGCTGGATGTCGCCGCCATCGGGATCGACCAACTCGTAGGCTTCCAGACGAGCTCGCGGGATGGTTAACGCCCATTGCGAATAGTCATAGCGTCAAAGAACGAACACAAGGTGGCTGAAGTTGAGAGGGTCCTCGCCTCGCTCGTCCCGTGGCTCGAGGTCGTTGGTGGGATGTCGTGGCCCGACGTCGAAGAGAGTGCCGACACGCTAATCGGCAACGCACTGCTCAAGGCGAGGGCTGTTGCGAAAGCAACGGGTGTGGCTGCGCTAGCCGACGACACTGGGCTGTTTATCAACTCGCTCGATGGTGACCCCGGTGTCCGCAGCGCACGGTTCGCCGGTGAGGACGCGACCGACGAGGACAACGTCGACAAGGTGTTGCGTTCTCTGAACGGCGTACAAGATCGCAGCGCCCGGTTCGTCACCGTAATTGCATGTGTCACTCCCGATCTGAGAGAGCTTGTCGTAGAAGGTGTTCTTCAGGGTGCTATCGGACGGGAACGGTTGGGCTCGGGCGGATTCGGGTATGACCCAATATTTTTTGTCGACGGTCGGACGCTTGCACAGCGGTCCCCTGAAGAAAAGGCTCAGATGTCGCACCGGGGCCGCGCATTGCGTGCCTTTGCAGCGCAAATTGGCAACAAACCGCTGATCTTCTAGCGATCGCGTTTTCAGTCTTGCTCGGCTTTTGAGAGCGCAACCGATGGGTTCGAGGTGTTGAGTACAAGGACTCGGTCTCCAAGTCCGATGGTCCCCGCCTCGCGGAGACGATCGAGGGCTGCAAGAGTTGCGGCCGCCTCGTAACCGGCGGGGATACCGACCGAGGCAAATTCGGCGTATCCAGATACGATTGCTTTCTCGCTCACCGCGACAGCGGTGCCGTTTGAATTCTTGAGCACTCTGAGAATTTCATGGCCCATGATTGCGCCGGGCACATCGAGTCCGTCCGCCACGGTGCCTTTCGACGTGATGCCTGTGACCACATGATCACCTCTTTCAAATGCGCCGACGACGGGGGCACACGTTTCTGATTGCACGACGACCATACGAGGTAGCTGCCCTCCGTCGTGCAGAATGCCCATTGAGCTGAGCTCCATGAACGCCTTCCAAATGCCGACCAGCCCGGTGCCGCCTCCTGTTGGGTAGATGATCCAATCGGGCAAGTGGTCCGCGAAGTACTCGGCGATTTCGAGGCCCATGGTTTTTTTTCCCCTCCAGCCGTCCCGGTTCGTAGAACGTTGAGAGATCGACTCGTTCGCCATTTGCGACACTGTCAGCCATGCGAGTTCTAATCGCCGTTCCGGCGGCTGCGATGTTGCCACCGGCGAAGGTGACATTACCGCCGAAGTGGCGGGCCGCCCGGTGGTAGGGACCGTCCTGGTAGCCAGCGGGCATCGTGACTTCGCACGAAGGCAGTCCCATCCTGGCCGAGAAGAGCGAAGCTGACACCCCGGCGTTTCCCTGGGTCGGGAGGAAGAAACCTTGCGCGCCGAGTGCGTGTCCGAGGGCGACTCCAACTGCCAAACCCCGGTCTTTGAACGAACCGGACGGGTTAGAGCCCTCTTGCTTGACCCACAGGTCGACGCCGTAGCGTGTGCTGAGTTGAGTGGAGTGGAAGGTAGGCGTGTCGCCCACGTCGTCTGCGTACCCCGGCGGGGACATTCCACACCGGCAGTAGGTTCCGGTGACGCCACAACCCGGTACGAGTGCCAGGGGCGAGGCCGGCCACTGCATCGAGGTCGTACTCGATCGTAACCGGGTAGCCGGCCAGCGACAGCCCGATGGGCTTTGACCATTCTTGGTGATCGATCTCGTCGCCGGTGAACGAGCAGACGAGGCGACGAATATGCGGGCTAATCGTGAGGTTCATGAATGACATGTTTAATCGAATAGGACAACTGCTGCACCTCTGCGCAGGTTGTCGTTGCCGCGGCCACGGCGGAGACGTCGTTAGCTCTCGTGCGATCGCACGATTGACGCGGCAACATCGACCTCTACGCGGGCCGCGAGACCATTGCGGAACACAACGGTGGTTGTGCCATCAAACATGACCTCGGTGAGGTACGCCGCGTTTGTGAATCCTGCCCGGCCGATAATGCG
>JADFQA010000048.1 GCA_022562055.1 Acidobacteriota bacterium
TACCTGGCGTTCCGGCGCGCCCTGCCAAGGGCGCGGCTTCGCTGGTACGCCGTAGCCGTGTTCTTCCTGCCCTCGCTCGTGTTCTGGCCGTCGAGCCTCGGGAAGGATTCGCTCATGCTGTTGTTCATCGGCATGATCGCATGGGGAGCGGCGCACCTGCTGTCGCGGTACCGACTGCGGTGGCTGATCGTGATTGCAGCAGGGCTCACCGGCGCCGGTGCGATCCGCCTGCACGTTGCCGCGCTCTTCGGGGTGGCGTTGGCGGTAGCGATCCTGCTGGGCGCAGCACCCAAGGTGAAGGCAGCACAGACCCGCCGGCTGGCATTGATGTTCGCGTCTGGCATCGCCGTTGTCATGCTGGTGTCGTTGGCGAGCGCATCGCTCGGGGTTGACCTGTCTGGAGAGGATCTCGACCCGGTTCTCGCCGACTTGGAGCGTCGCACCCAGCAGGGTGGATCGGCTGTCGAAGGCGAGGCGGTGCGTTCGTTCGCCGATATGCCCGCAGCGGCGCTGCGGACGCTGTATCGGCCGCTGCCCAACGAGGTCGTGAACCTGCAAAGTCTGCTGTCGGCAATCGAGGGCACGGCGATGCTCGTCGTGTCACTGCTCGCCCTGCCGTGGATCATCCGCAATCTCACCAGGGTTCGGCGCCACCCCTATCTCATCTTCTGTCTCGTCGCCGTTTCCGGTTTTGTCGTCGGCTTCAGCGCGATCTTCAACCTCGGGATCCTCGCTCGCCAGCGCATCCAGGTGCTCCCGTTCCTGCTTGCCATCCTCATCGTGATGGGCAAGGGCCCGATCGCGGGCAAAGCGGAGGAACCCGAAAACGTTGAGATCCCGGAGAGCGGGCGTGTGGCAGCCGACAGACTGGCCCTGGCGCCGCGATCGCCATCTTCTTCACGTTGAGTCTGGTTCTGATCCTTCAGCTTTCACCGTTCGGGTGGGAGGAGGCTAACTACAGTCTCAGGGCTCGCCACTTGGTCGAGGGCATAGAGCCGGCGTTCTACTGGAAGGCGCATCGGGCCCCGGGTCTCCCGTTTGTCCTCCGGCTCGCCTGGATCGCGTCGGCAACCGAGCCATACCTCCGGCTCATCACCGCAACATTCGGAGTTCCGCTACTGCTGGCGACGATGTTCATCGGATACCGCATGTTCGGAGAAAAAGCTGCAATAGTAGCGACCATCGGCGTTGCTCTCACACCGGGGATACTCCTCGCCTCCACCCAGGTCTGGCCAGATGTTCCGGGCGCGGCGCTCGGTTTATGCGCAGTTGCCTTGTATGTGTACGCACTCGACCGGCCGGTCGCATCTGCGTGGATGCTCGGGGTGCCCGTGTTGACTTTCGTGGCCACAATGCTCCGGTTCGGGGCTCCGATCCCCATCGCTATCGGCCTCATTGGGATCACGCTGTGGCGATGGCGGGTCGCACTCGCGTCGAAACCCCTCCTGCTTGCCACCGCCCTGCTCACCGGACTCGCCGGGTATCTGGTCTTGTTCGTGCCTGCCGTGACCGGATGGGCACAGTTCGGCAACCCGGTCGCACCGGTATGGGCTGTAGCGAGCCTGATTCCCAAGAATGACTTTCCGTGGTACAGGGCCTTCATCGATTACCCCCAACTTGCAGCTAAGTATTTCTCGGGCACTGCGTCGCTTGCGCTCGCCATCGGACTCGTGGCGGCTGTCGTTTACGCGGTGCGTCGGTCCGCGCAGTCACGGGACGTTTGGATCGCTCTCGGCCTTGGGGCTGCAACGTACGTGGCGCTTGGTCTGGCACTTGAGTTCGGAGAAGTGAGGTACCTGTCGCCGGTGATCCCATGGGTGTGGATTGTCGCCGGGTACGGGCTCGCCAAGGTAGTCCGAATGCCGGACAAGGCTCTCGTGGTTCCGTTTGCTGTTGTCCTGACACTGTTCGTCGGCGTCGACTCATTCAGGCATGCCAACGAGACGAACACGTCGAATATCGAATTCTCCTCCGGGATAAAGGCTGCAGGAGTTCTGATCAACACGTTGACGGCCGACAACCAATGCGGCGTTGTGGCTTGGTATCTAACCGAGATCGGGTGGTATTCACACTGCCCTACCAAGCAACACAAATTGGGGGATGCAGACGTTGGATCGGAGTTCTTTGGGAACGGGCCCATCTACCTGGTCGTCGAACAAGGCACAGAACGCCAGCCTGAGGGCAAGGTCTTCGACAATTACATCCCGGCACTGGTGGAACCGGTGGGTGTCGTCGGTGGACCCACGGTCAGCAGGTGGAGGTACTTCGAGATCTGGCTCGTGGAGGATCAGCATCAGTAAGCGGTTGCGGTGGCAGCCGGGTTGCCGGAACTCCGATCCACACTGTTCCCGCCGGTAGGTCTTTCACGAACACGCTTCCCATGCCGACGTTCACCGCTACGACCGACCGTCCTTTGTGTGCGATTGCAGCGCGGTCGGCGACATGCTCCGCACCTCGATGCTTGGCGTGACTTCCGTGGGCGAGATCAGTGGGCACGGTCTCGATGACTTCAACCCTCTCGAGGACAACTCCGGCTGGGGCGACCCTGACCGCGTAACCCACGTCTGGCAGGCCGGCGTCTCGGTGAAGTCACCCGCCTAATGGCCTGACCGGTCGGGTGTCGCTGTGTGAGGCAAGGGCTCTTGTCCGGCGGCACCCTCTGCGAGGCTGACGCCTCGCTTCTCCCGCGTCCGAGGTTGCCAGGAACGCGGCGATGTCGGCAGGATCGGGGAAACGCTGCTCGTCGATTTCCCCGACGCTGGGAAACCAGCGGTTGAGAAAAGACTGTTTGTGGTGCCGGTTGCCGAGCGTGTACACATGACCGACGCCGCCAGACCTGAGAACTCGACAGGCCTCGGCGAGAGCTGCTTTCCAGTCGCCGTAGTGGATCGAAAGATGGAAATACACCATGTCTACAGCGTGATCCACAATCGGGAGACTTTGGGCTGTTGCGAGGATGGTGTGGAGATCTGGGGAGGCTTTAGCGAGCATCGCCGATGAAGGATCAATAAGTACGGCGTGAACGCCCGCGGCCGCCCACACACTTGCGTGTTCTCCGCGACCACCACCAATGTCCAGCGCGATGTGCACCTGTCGCGACCCGGTAGACATCGCGTCTCGCGCCCTACGCCGAGCGGCGTCGCCCATCGGGCGGAAGTCATACGCCTCGGCGAGCAATGCCAGGTCAACCTGGCGCATGGGTCACGGTCCTACCGGTCGCCCGGAAGAATCCCAAGTTGCGACAGAGTGTGTCCCCGATGCGCCACGTTGTAGCCCGCGGCTGGTGAACATCACCGAAGTAGTGGTGGCGGGGCTGGTGCTGAATCACATAGTCGAGGACCGCACGGGAACCCTTCCCGCCGCCCGCGATAACGTCCGTCGCCAACGCCGGAACTGCCGGCGGAACGTGCGTGCACAAAATGTCTACCGGACCAAGGTCGTCCAGCAGCGCACGCATCTCTGTCTCAACCAACTCACCGGGTGCCCCGTTGCGTTGGGTTCCCCCACCAACAACGCCAAAGATATACCCGTCGATGTCGACCTTGCCGTGTCTCAAGAATGTGAGTCCGTCGGGAAGACAGGCTTCGAGCAGGTCAGGGCGATCGACGTTTCCGAACGTGACGTACCCCTCGAGGCCTTGAAGCGCCTCCCCAATCTGATCGTAGGCCGTCTCGTACGCAGCCCTGAAGGCTACAGCCAACGTGTCCTCCTGCCCGGTGCGCATCGCGGTCCAATGTTTGGCAAGCTCCTCATCACGCCCGGCCAGCCGAAGATCGCTCATCAAGCGAACGAATTCGACGCCGCAGACGTCGGGCAGAATGCCAGACCATGTTCTGTAGTCGATCAGGTTGATGAGGTCGCCGAGAATCAGGACCGGCCCCTCGGAGCGCGACAGCCGGTTGAGTACGTCGACACCGCCATGGACATCCGAAAACAGTCTCACGATGTGTCGACACCGAGACGGGTACCGAGAAGCCACAACGCACCGCCTCCAATAATGGCGCCGACAAATGATACGACAGTGTTGCCGCCCGCGAACGACGCCGACATCCCCGCCATCCCAAACCCCACAAGCGCACCCACGGTCGCCCCAACGTGCGTTTTCGGCGGTGGCAAGTCACTACCCATGGTGATCGCGACGTGAGCAATCCACGCAAGGATGCCCACGATGCCCAGTGCCAACGCTCCTGCGTACAGTGCTGTCATCCGATACGAGATCCGAGTGAGTTTCGGTTCAGGACCGCATCGGTGGGGAATCCTCGAAACACCAGCAACATCCCGATGATTATCGCGGTCGTTGCCGCACCCAAGATGACTCTTGTGGAGAGAACCATCTGTGCTGGATCTGTGACCGCGGCGTAGCCGTCGCGGACCGCGGCCGCCCACAGCCCGATACCGATCGCGACCAAGGCCCACCCTCCGACACCGCCGACGGAGATGATCGACACGCCGAAACCCACGCTAAACAACGTAACAAACAAAACCATGACACCTTCAACGGGGTGATTCGCCTTCATCAGTCCCCCGCCCGGAATGAGTCCTGCGCGCAATGCCACGTCCGGCGCGATCACCGACTCGTGAGAACCGAACGACACAAACATTTCTGTCCCGCAGACGGTGCATGAGGTGAAGTCAATCGAGACATCTGCCGCACAGACACTGCATGTCCACATTCGTTCCGCCGGAGGCGTCGCTGGCGCGGTGGCCTCGGAGGAAACGTCTTGGTCGTGCACGGTTGCATTTTCGGTCTGATCCGACGATGGTTCGACATCCGCAGTATCACTAGCGGATGCTCCTAGCGGCGCGTAACACTGACTACACCATCTTGCAGATGCCGCGTTGTGAGCGCCGCATGAACCACACGTCAACAGATCTGGATCCATTGCATTAGCGTACCGTGGCTCTCAACCAAGCCTGGTCATCTGGCTGTGGCCGCTGCATCCAGGGCCGCGGTGATTTCGGTCGCTACGGTCGCGTCACCCTCAACGGTCCCTGCAGTCTCGAGCACCCGCACGGCTTCTCGACCCCCAATTGCTCCAAGCGCCCAAGCTGCATGACCACGCATCATTGCGGTACCGTTCCCCAGCCAGCCCGCGATGATCTCGACGTGGTCCCGGTCGCCGCTGTTTCCCAGGGCTACAAGCGCATTTCTGCGAACGTAGTCCATATCGCGCTTCGGCACGTACCAATGTCCAACCTCCGCTTCGAGCTCGGTATCGGAGGAAGCCAGGATGTCCACGAGATCGATCCGGCCCTTGCTATCGGACGCCATGTCTAGGACGCCAGAACCAGGAGGACACGCGGCGAGGCAGTCGTCACACCCGTAGACGCGGTCCCCGACGGCGGCACGAAGGTGTCGCGGAATCGAACCCGCCGTTTGTAACCAGTAGGCCAAGCACAATGTCGCGTCGAGCAACCCGGGCTCAATGAGTGCACCTGTCGGACATGCGGGAAGGCAAGCCGAACAGTTCCCGCAGGTGCGTTTCATGGGGGTCTCGAGCAACAATTCGGCGTCAGTGACGACGGTGCCGAGCAGAATCCACGGTCCCCAACCCGGGGTGAGCACCATGGAGTTTTTTCCCCACCATCCAACCCCGGCCCGAACCGCCGCAGCTCGATCAACGAGCCGATCGTCGTCATGAAGCTCCTCTGCCTGATGCCCGTG
This sequence comes from Acidobacteriota bacterium, assembly GCA_022562055.1. Lineage (NCBI taxonomy): Bacteria > Pseudomonadati > Acidobacteriota > Acidobacteriota bacterium. The sequence continues at coordinate 5,666 of JADFQA010000048.1, forward strand.
CGCCCGCAACTCGGTGGCGACCGCATCCAAGACGAAGGTCAACTTTCGATAGTGGTCGCTGGCAGCGAAACGAGCGACCCGGCCCGTACCCGCCTCACGTGGACCAGGAGAGCCCGCCTCTGGAAGATATGCGGTCGCAATCACAACGAGGTGGGTTGCCCACTCAAAACTACGTCGGATGTCAGTCGCTATCTCGGGATGACGGTAGGTGAATCCGAGGGATCCAGCCCGGCCCGACGCCATCCGTCGCTCCATGTCGCGACGTACATCATTGAATGGTTCAGCATCGGTGACGCCGCAAGCCACTGCTCCGGCGGCGAGCGCGACATCACGGATCTGGGCAGTTGTCATGTCGCTCACGCTCCCACCGTAGCTGCCGGAGTAGCGACGTCGCGGCGGAGGACGAGACCAACCCAACAGACCCGGCGTTGCGAATTTCGATTCTCTCGCAGTGCGGTATCCTCCACCAATGATCGATGCAGCCTCCTCGCTGAGTCCCGCATATCGACTCGCAACGTTGAACGCGCTCGACGGTGGCGACTTCGACGTCATCATCGTCGGCGGCGGCATTACCGGGATCGGATGCGCTCTCGACGCAGCGTCTCGAGGTTTGACCGTCGCGCTCGTCGAACAACGCGATCTCGGTTCCGGCACGTCGAGTCGTTCCTCCAAACTGATTCACGGCGGGTTACGGTATCTCGAACAGCTTGCGTTTGGTCTCGTCCGCGAAGCCCTCGCAGAACGTGCGCTCCTCAGACAGAAGATCGCTCCGCACCTGGTCTGGCCGATCCCGTTTGTCTATCCGCTAAGACACCGTTTATGGGAGCGCATCTACGTCGGGGCGGGGATCGCCTTTTACGACGTCCTGGCAAAACTGGGCCACAGCTCGATGCCGTATCACAAACATCTCAGCAAGAAACGACTCGTAAAGGCTTTCCCAGGTATCAAGAAGTCCGCCTTCATTGGCGGGATCCGATACTTCGACGCCGGCATGGATGACGCTCGGTTTGTTGTAGCAGCCGCAAGGACAGCGGCACGAGAAGGCGCCCTCATACTGACCAGCGCCAGAGTCACCGGTTTCATCCGAGATGGAGAGCAGGTGGTTGGTGTCTCAGCGAGATGTCTCGAGTCTGGACGAAGTATCACAACGCGGGCGAGGGTCGTCATCAACGCCACGGGCGTGTGGACCGATTCGGTGGAGAATCTTGTCGGCGACGACAAGATCGATGTCACTGCTTCGAAAGGCATCCACATCGTGATCCCACGAGACCGCATCGATTCAGCGGTCGGATTCATCACGAAAACGAAGACCAGTGTCCTCTTCCTCATCCCCCACGAGGAACATTGGTTCATCGGAACCACCGACACTGCCTGGGAACTCGATCTAGATCACCCTGCAGCGAGCCGTTCTGACATCCGCTACGTCCTCGACCAACTCAACAAAGTCGTCGAGACCGAGATCACCGAAGACGACATCATTGGGGTGTACGCAGGCCTCCGTCCGCTTGTGACGGGGAACAAAACGTCAACCGCCAAGGCTTCTCGCGAGCACAGCATCACTCATCCGGCCCCAGGTCTCGTAACAATTGCCGGGGGCAAGTTCACGACGTATCGCGTGATGGCTCACGACACGGTCGACAGGGCATTCGAGTCGGTTGGAATCGAAATTCCTCCCAGTCGCAGTGACCAGATCGCGTTTGTAGGAGCCGACGGATTTCAAGAAATGCTTGATTCCACGTCCGCAATTGCTCAGAAGTACGGTGTTCCCGAGACGCAGGTCGAGCGATTGTTGCACCGCTACGGCTCTGAAGCGATCGATGTCCTTGACATTGCCCTGGCGGACAGGCACCTGTCTGAGCCGCTCCCCGCGGGTGCCTATCTCAGGGCCGAAGTCAAGTTTGCCGTGGAACACGAAGGGGCGCTTCATCTTGACGATGTACTCGCACGCAGAACCCGCCTATCTATTGAACGACGCGACCGCGGAGTAGAGGCAGCAGCGACTGTTGCCGAAATCATGGGCGGTGTCCTCGGCTGGGACAGCACCGTGGTAAAACGCGAGCTGGAACACTACGAGGCTCGAGTAGCCGCCGAACGCGAGTCGCAGACCATGCCAGACGACGCCACTGCCGACGCCGCCCGTCTCGGCGCCCCAGACGTCCGCACACTCGGGGACGCGTAGCGCCTTTCAGACCGTTGCGCGCAACGCCACTTGACGGATTCAGCCGCGATGAATATGGTTGAACAGATGAACGGTACCCGTACAGATGTTCAAATCGAACGGGCGACGGTACCTGTCGGAATCTCGGAGTCGGACTACCGACTGTGTGTTCGGGCAGCGTTGCTCTACTACCGCGACGGTTTGAGCCAGAGTGAAATCGGCGCCAGGCTTGGGTACTCCCGCATCAAGATAAACCGCGTGCTAGGCAAGGCTCGTTCGTACGGCATCCTCGAGATTCGTGTCAAGGTTCCCCATGGATGGCATGTCGGATTGGAAACCGACCTCGTCAACGCATTTGGCTTACGTGCGGCCGTCGTTGTCGATGCTGACCCTGCGGGCGAAACTACCAAGGCCCGGATAGCCGAGGGCGCCGCGAAGTGGCTGGCGCGACACCTGCAGCCGAACATGCGGGTCGGTCTCGGTATCGGTAGGACGGTTGCGCACCTGCCGGAAACCTTCCGTCTTGATCAGCCCATCGACTGTACGTTTATTGAAGTCCTAGGCGCTGTGTACACACCTGACTGGTCGAAGTTCGATGTGACGTCAAAAATGGCGGAACTCGCCGGCGGAACTCGCGAGGCACTCCAAGCACCAGGCTTCGTCACCAACGCGGATCTCGGTGTGATGCTCATAAACGAGCCGTCGGTTGCCGCCGCGCTCAAACGGGCGCGAGAGTCAGACATCATCATCCAAAGCGTTGGTCCGGTCGACACGAGCGCCATCCTTTTCCAATCCGGCGTTCTGGGAGAGGGAGACCTCAAGGATCTCCGAGGCCGCGGGGCAGTGGGGGACGCCCTCGGGTACTACTACGACATCGAAGGCGTCCGGGTCGAATCAAGCACGGACTCGAAACTCATCGGGGTGGACTTGGACGACCTACGTCACATCGATTGGAGCGTCATCGTTGCGGCGGGCGAGCACAAGGTCGAGCCGATAATCGGCGGCATCCGCGGCGGGTACTTCAACGTCTTGATCACGGACGAGTCCACCGCGGAATCACTGCTCGCCAACTACTCCCGGAACGCGCAATGACGCTTGGCCAGGATCCGCGCACGACCACCGAAGGATCTCGGTCCGCTCCACTTCACGAGCGGACCGTCGGCATCGAAATCTTCTACTTCATGGATCGCTGGGCAGACGAACAGGGTGACTACTTCGGCCAAGCTCGCTCATGCGGCTATGGGGGTGTCGAGATCTCGTTATTGAACGACGACACCGACGCGTACACCCATATAAGACACGAGCTTGCAACGCATGGCCTGTCCGTTGCATGCAGCACCGGGCTCACTGCCGAAAAGGACGTTTCCCACCCCGACCCCGCAGTGCGTAGACGTGGCATCGAGTGGCTAAAGCGTTGTCTTGAGGTGGCGGCAAGCCTAGGAAGTCCGATCCTTGGTGGCGTCACATACGCTCCCTGGTTTGGCTTTCCAGATGACCACGATCTCGAACCATATCGTCACCGTTCTGCCGAGTCACTAGCTGAGGTCGCGGTTGCGGCCGAAACCCTCGGCGTGGAGCTATGCGTCGAGCTCCTGAACCGCTTCGAGACCCACATGCTGAACACCGTGGAACAGGCGAACGCCTTCATTGACCTCATCGACCATCCCTCGGTGAAGATCGAGTTAGATACCTTCCACATGAGCATGGAGGAAGCCGACCTCCCCACCGCGATTCGCGCCGCGGGACGTCGTCTTGGACATTTCCAAGTGGCGGCGAACAATCGTGCCATGCCGGGAACCGGGCATCTGGACTGGAATGGCATCGCCGCTGCGCTCGACGACGTCTCATATTCGGGATGGCTTGTTGTCGAGACCTTTCCGAATCCGGATGTCGAAACCGGCAGGTCCACCCATGCATTTCGCCCGCTCGTCGATGATCCCGTCAGAGAGGCTACAGCCGCCGCCACATTCCTACGCGATCGCCTCGGGGGGTCAGCGTGAGTATCCGTGTGACGAAATTAGTCAATAACCCCAAGGACATCGTCCAGGAGATGCTCGAAGGGTATGCCGCCGCATACCCAGAGATCATTCGCCTCACTGACGGCCTCATCGTCCGAACGAAACCGAAGGAAGCAGGCAAGGTGGGCCTCGTCATCGGCAACGGTTCTGGCCACGAGCCTGCCATGATCGGCTGGGTCGGACATGGCCTGTTCGACGTCAACATTCCAGGACCGATTTTCACATCCCCGGGGCCCGCAAAGATCGCGGAGGGGATCCAAGCAGCGGACACCGGCGGCGGTGTCCTTGTCTGCGTCTCGAATCACTCCGGCGACGTTCTCAACGCCGAGATGGCACTGGAACAAATCGCGGATTCAACCACATGCCGCTCCGAAATGGTTGTCCTGTACGACGATGTCAGTTCTGCGCCCAAGGGTCGCGAACAAGATCGACGCGGGTCTGCTGGTCTGTTCTTTGTGTGGAAAATCGTCGGTGCTTACGCTGAGGAAGGCGCCTCGCTTGAACAATGCAAGGCAATGGCTGAAACGGTGCGTGACAACACAAGAACCATTTCAGCAGGCCTAACAGGCTGCGCTCATCCTGTGACCGGTGAACCGATTGCTGAGGTACCGAACCACGAGATCGTCATTGGTGTGGGAATCCACGGCGAAGGTGGTGTCGACTCACGTCCCGTGATGACGGCAGACGAGACAATGGACACAATGTTGTCGGTCGTTCTTGATGACTTGCCATACGGCGCGGGCGATGACGTGTGCGTGCTCGTGAACAATGCCGGATCGCTCACCCATATGGAGCTTGCGATCCTCTATCGGCGTGCAAATCAGATACTGACTGAGCGCGGTATACGCGTCCACAGGGCGTGGCTCGGGTCGTATGCAACAACACAAGACACCGCCGGGTTTGCGATTTCGATTTGTCGAGTTGACGCCGAAATGCGGCGGCTGTACGACGCGCCGGCCATCGGTGCCGGCGTACAGTTCGCGCCGGCAAATCCCACCCAGGGGCAACCGTGAACACGAAGCTTGACACCCTCAACGGCGCCGACTGGCAGCGCATGTTTATCAACGCTGCCACCTCCGTAGCTGCTCACGTCGATGAGCTGACGGCACTCGACAACGCTACTGGAGACGGAGACCATGGTGTCAATGTGACACGCGCCTTTGAGCACCTACGACTCCAAGTGGAAGAGCTTGAGAACCCAACGCCATCCGCCGTCCTAACGACCGCGGCGGAGTCCTTCTCCAACGAAATGGGAGGAGCAGCCGGCGCCCTGTTCGGCTCATTTTTTCAGGCCGCGGCCCGTAGCGTGTCAGGCCTCGACGAGGTCAACGCGACCCGGTTCGCCGACGCGATCGAATCTGGCGCCGACAATGTCACGATGCGCGGTAAGGCGAACATCGGGGACAAAACCATGGTTGACGCACTGATCCCCGCCGCGAAGGCCAGCCGTGTTGCGGCTTCCGATGGTCGTTCCACGGCTCGGGCCCTTCGGATGACGGCGCAGGCAGCCCGACAAGGTGCCGAGGCGACCACCGCAATGGCTGCATCGATCGGCAGGGCTCGTTTCTCGGCCGAGAAGGCTCGCGGCGTTCAAGACCCGGGTGCAACCACCGTTGCACTGATTTTCGAAGCGTGGGCCGACGCCTGTGCAGAACGCGACGAGACATGAAGTCAACGCTCGACCGAAGTGACCGCCTCAAGATCGGGTACGTCGGGGTTGCATTCACGTCGTACTTCGCAGACGAAGAGAACCAGTACGCAAGGGCCATTGCAGGACTGACTCAGCTTGCGGATCGTCTGGACTTCGAACTTGTGACGATCCGCGAGGGCGTGACCGACACAGTTTCAGCAGCCGCGGCCGCGGCCGAAATGAAGACGCACAACGTCGACTTCCTCATGATTCAGTGTGCGACTGTCGCATCAGGCGAGTTACTGCCAATCCTGGCAACCGTTGCACCACGGGTTGGCGTGTGGGGCACCCCTGATCCCAAGCAAGAGGGACCCATCAGGATCCACGGACTCGTGGCGGTGAATCACTATGCATCAATCATCACGAAATACCTCGGCGCCGATGGACCAACCTATAAATGGTTCTTCGGGCACGTCGAGGAGTCGCAGTTCCTCCGCCGATTCGAGATCACGGTCCGTGCGCTGCGGGCCGTAAAACGAATGGCAACGGCTCGGATCGGATGGATCGGCGGTTACTCCCCCGGCTTCTACAACATGGCCTTCGACAAAGACGCTATCCGCAAACGCATCGGCACGACGATTGTCACACATGAGTTCGACGAGCTGGTCGCTCTCACCGAAGCCGTGGACCAAGCTGAGGTGCAACAAGTCGTAGCCGCGCTTCACGCCGCGGCCACCGAGGTACTCACAAGTGACAGCTTCATGTCCCAGGGCGCCGGCCTCTACCTTGCGCTCAAAAGGTTTGCCGAAGACAACGAGCACTCGGCACTCGCGGTCCAATGCTGGCCAAAGTTCCAAGAAATCATGGGTATCACACCGTGCATGGCCTATAGCTGGCTCGGATCAGAGGACAGCTTCGCCGTTTCGTGCGAAGGAGACGTTCCCGGCGCAATGTCGATGCTGCTGTTGAACTTACTCAGCGAAATGCCCGGCTCATCGACTCTTCTCGACATGACTGCGTTGGACACTTCTGCAAACTCCATACTCATGTGGCACTGCGGCGTCACCCCGCGCCACTTCGCCAACGATGATGGCATCCGCTGGACCGACCACCCCACCCTGGGTCGTAAGTCACCAAGCATCTATGGGGTCGCCGGAGACCTCGTGTTCGCGGCACAGGACGTCACGATCGCCTACTTGGGACGCGACGCGGCAGAACTACTCATCGTGCGAGCAAGAATTGAGGAGCGTGAAGTCCGCGGCTTCGACGGCACGCGTGGATGGTTCACCGAATTCGAACTCAACGGTGAGCCAATCGACCTCGGGGACCTGGTCAACACCTTGATGGTCGGCGGTCATGAACACCACTACGCCGTTGCCCAGGGCGACCTCACAGACGAACTTCTCGAGTTTTCGGCCTGGCTTGACATCGGGACCGTCGACCGGATCGCATATCGAGACCATCTACAGCGACGGGAGGTGGCACCTGACGCTTAGGGCACACGCACCATGGTGTCGGAAACGAACAAGTTAGCTTAGAGACCAAGAAACAACGGCCGGAGAAAGCAACGGCCCCGATTCCAAGCATTGATATCGCAGAGGAGTCGGGACCACTCCAGCCTTTTGAGGAGGAGCAGAACGAAATGATACATCGAAATCGAACGAGACGGAAGATCGTACTTCTATTGACGGGATTTGCACTCGTTGCAGCGGCCTGTGGAAGTACAAGCAGCGACACAACAACGACCAAAACGCCGGTGGCCGCGGCTACCACTACGACAACAGGCGCGCCGGATGCAACAACAGCTCCAACGAATGCGCCGGCGACTACAGCGATCGATGCTCCCGGGTTCAGCACATGGGAAGAGGTGTTGGCGGCTGCCGATGGCACCACCGTGAACTGGTTCATGTGGGGCGGGTCGGACACGATCAACGAGAATGTCGACAACGACATCGGCAAGATCATGAAGGAGCGCTACAACATCACGTTGAATCGTGTCCCGATCACCGATACTGCCGATGTCGTCAATAAGGTCCTAGACGAAGCGGCTGCCGGCGTTGACACCGGTGGATCTGTTGACCTCATTTGGATCAACGGAGAGAACTTCCGCACGCTCAAAGATGCCGACTTGTTGTACGGTCCTTGGTCTGAGTCGATCCCCAACGCAAAGTACGTGCCGTGGGCCGACGCTGCAATTGCGAACGACTTCGGTGAGCCGGTCAATGGACTCGAGTCGCCGTGGGGTCACGCTCAGTTCGTGATGGAGTACAACACAGAGTTCGTCTCTGAAGCTCCGACGACTTTCGAGGCCCTTGCAGAGTGGGTCAGCGCAAACCCAGGGCTGTTCACATACCCTGCAATCCCTGACTTCACCGGTAGCGTCTTTGTCCGCCACGTGTTCTATTGGGCAGCCGGTGGTCCCGACGAGTTCCTGGGAGAATTCGACCAGGCGGTGTTCGACAAGTACGCGCCAATTGTGTGGGATTACCTGAACGGGCTCGAGCCGAATCTGTGGCGCGGTGGCGACACCTACCCGGAGTCGGCGGCGATGGCCGACCTTCTCGCCAACCAGGAAATCCACTTCAACATGACCTACGACCCATCGCAGGCGTCGACGAATATCGCCGCTGGAACATACCCAGAGTCGATTCGGACGTTTGTGTTTGACACCGGAACCCTGTCAAACAACAACTATGTGACAGTCCCATTCAACTCTGCCAACCCAGCGGGAGCGATGGTCGTGGCCAACTACATGGTCTCGCCGGAGTTCTCACTGATCATGGCCGATCCCGACCGATGGGGATGGCTCATCCCAACCGACCCAAGCACATGGTCGGCCGAGGACCAAGCAACGCTTGAGTCGTTCGGCACCGGGGTAGCGACTCTGTCGCCTGCGGTCCTGACGGCGCATGCGCTTCCGGAGCCATCCGGTAACTGGGTCACCGAGATGGAAGCGGGTTGGATCAAGAACGTCCTCGAGAACTAGGAAGTTGATCGGGTGGGGGTGCCTGCTCACTGAGGCACCCCCACCTTTCGATAGAAAGAAACCGACATGTCACAATCGATGACAGCCAAGCGAATACGCGAAAGACTCAGGATTCCGCTGATGCTCTTCCCCGCGCTCGGGCTTGTGGTGCTGCTGTTCGGAGGCGGAATACTCGTCGGTCTTGGTCAAAGCCTGGGCTACTTCCCCGCCATCGGGCTCACAGATTTCACCTTTGAGCACTATGCAACCGTGCTCACCGACACCGCGTTCCTCCAATCACTGTGGTTGACGTTTCGAATCGCATTGGTCACCACCGTGTTGTCGAGCGTGTTCGCCATTGCAATCACGCTCGTTCTGAGAGAAAAGTTTGCGGGGAGTAAGTTCGTCACCTTCCTCTTCCAGATCCCACTACCAGTACCTCATCTTGTGGCTGCGAGTGGGATCATCCTGCTGATAACGCAATCCGGTCTCATCGCACGAGTCGGTGCGGCCGCCGGAGTCATCGATGTGCCTGCAGACTTTCCAGCTCTGGTGTTCGATAAGGCCGGCATCGCAATCATCCTCACGTTTTTGTGGAAGGAGATCCCGTTCGTGGGCCTCGTCGTGCTGGCAATCTTGCAGGGTATCGGCCCGCAGTTTGAGGAACAGGCCAGGACACTTGGTGCCACCGCACGCCAGCGTTTTCGGTACGTGCTGCTCCCCCTCATCATGCCAGGGGTACTCTCGACCTCAATCATCATCTTTGCGTTCACGTTCGCCAACTACGAGATCCCTCTGCTACTCGGCGTTCGTTTCCCATCAACTCTCCCCGTTATTGCGTTCCGCCAGTACCAGGACCCAGACCTGTCTTTGAGACCCCAGGCAATGGCCGTCAGCATCGTCCTCGCGGCTGTAGCGACACTTCTTCTCATCGGCTACCGCAGACTCGCCCGATTGGCGGTGAAGTGATGTCAACGGTTCAAGAACCTGCCACAAGCGTGCCCGCAACACGCCATTGGGGACGACGGGTTGCGGTGACATCGATCGTTGTCCTCGTGCTGCTACCTATGGCCACGCTCTTTATCTGGTCCTTTGCCTTTCGGTGGAACTTTCCGAATATCCTGCCGAGCGTATGGGGGTTGCGCGCGTGGAACTACACCGCTGGTGAGTCGTCGAGGGTCGTCGAGGGGCTATGGAACAGCACCCGCCTTGCGTTGCTGGTCACTGCAATGTCGGTGTTGGTTGGGCTTCCGGCATCCCGTGCTCTCGGGCAAAACGAATTCAAGGGCAAAGGCACCGTCGAATGGTTGCTGTTGATGCCCATCATCGTGCCAGCCTTAGTGGCCACAATGGGAATCCACCAGATCTTCATAAGGCTCCGGCTGACCGAGACACTATTCGGCGTTGCACTGGTGCATCTCATTCCGGCCATCCCCTATTTCGTGCTGGTCATGGCGAGCGTCTTTGCGAACTACGGAACCGCGCTTGAAGACACAGCACGGACGCTCGGAGCGAACCGGTTCCGCGTGTTCATACACGTCACGTTCCCCGCAATTTCGTCGGGTCTCTTGGTCGCGTCAATGTTTACATTCCTCATCTCATGGGGCCAGTACGTCACGACGTTGCTCATCGGAGGCGGCACATTCATCACTCTCCCGCTTGTGCTGTTCCCCTTCCTGAGTGGCGGCAATCACTCAACCGCTGCTGCCATTAGCCTGGTATTCGTCGCCCCCGCCGTTCTTGTCCTGATACTGACCTCTCGACAACTCAGTCGAGATTCCGCTCTTATGGGAGGCTTTGGAAAACTATGACAGCTGTTTCACTTCGTGGCATCTCGAAGTACTTTGGCGACCTTGCCGCCGTACGCGATCTCGATCTCGAGATAGCGTCCGGGGAGATGGTGGCCTTCCTCGGTCCATCTGGCTGCGGCAAGACGACGACGCTGCGGATGATCACCGGCCTCATAGATCCAACATCAGGTGACGTTCTGTTTGACGGCAAGTCAATCCTCGGGGTTCCCACCGAGCGCAGGGGTGCCGTCATGGTTTTCCAAAAGCACCTGTTGTTTCCGACCATGGACGTCGCCCAAAACGTCGGGTTCGGCCTCAGGATGGCGGGCGTATCAAAGAGCGAAATCGCGGGCAGGGTGACCGAAATGCTCGAACTTGTCGAGCTCCCAGGCCTCGAACACCGCAAGGCGCACGAACTATCTGGTGGACAACAACAACGTGTCGCACTCGCCAGGGCGTTGATAGTTCGACCAAACGTGCTGCTCCTCGACGAACCGCTCGCAAATCTCGATGCAAACCTGCGTATCACGATGAGGCATCTGATCCGTTCCATCCAGCACGAACTGAGTATCACCGCCATTTTCGTGACCCACGACCAGGAAGAGGCAGTCATGCTTGCCGACCGGGTTGCGCTCATGTTTGGCGGCACACTGCAGCAGGTCGGCAAACCCGAAGGCTTCTTCCGCAGCCCCCGAACCGCTGCGATTGCACGGTTTTTCAGAAACAGCAACTTCCTCCCTGGCAATCGAATCGGGTCGAC
>JADFQA010000049.1 GCA_022562055.1 Acidobacteriota bacterium
GACGCTCGAGATGTACGGTGGTCCTGGTGATATGCGGTGGGCGTTTGCTTCTCATGTCCACGATGGTTCCTACGGTGCATGCGAGACATGCCTTTCGGTGATCAATGCCTTTCCACAGGTCCCTAGGACGGTAAATGATCTGCTGAGCTTCCCTCCCGGTATCACTTTGGCCCCGCAACCGCTACCGACGACTACGACTTCGACAACCACAACCACCACTACGACGACCGAGGCCCCCCTCGTCACCACTACTACTACCACGACGACGACGACGACCGAGGCCCCCCTCGTTACCACCACACTGCCAGGAGGTGACCCGGCATCGGTCGACGACGATTCTGGAGGTTCATTCCCGTGGATACCCAGTGGTGTGGCTATTGCGCTTCTCGGTGGAAGCTTGCTCTACTTTGCCAGGAGAGATGACGACTCTCCGACGACAGACTGTGATCGACTGCTGCGCGAGTGGAAGGACGCCGAACGACGGCGCAAGATAGCTGAGGAGTTCCTCGGTTCCTCATATGAGAATTTCCAGGCTAGATCGCTGCGTGTCATGGAGCTTGAGGCGATGCGAGCCGAGTACGTTGATGCCATGAACGGACCCCGCGGTGGCATCGGCGGCCTTGACATGGTGCGGCTTGATGGCCAACTCATCGGAGTCGAAGGCCTCCAGGGCATGATCGACGCCCTCGACCGGCAGATAGAGGGGGCGCAGGAGGAGTTGGCACGGGCGAAGGTGGAGGTCGACGAGCGGCTGGAGACCTATAACGCTGCGGTCGAAGCGGAAGATTCCGCTCGAGCAGCATACGAGGCGTGCATCGGCGCCGCGACAGCGTCACGTCCGCCGACGACAGCTCCTGAATCTCCAGTCGACGGAGGAGTGGATGGCGGCACGGTTCCTCCGGAACCTGCGTCCTTGTTGGCTCCACCGATATCAAGCGAACCACGTGAGAACACCGGATGTGACGCGGAGGGGCAACCCGACCCGGTGGCGGTTGCCGTTGGCCCGCCCGTGACCTTCAAGTTGTATGTCGATTTTGACGTCATAGTGACAATCGACCCTGCTTCGCAGCACAGCTCTGCTGAGCACGGCGCCGGAATGTCCGCGGGGCTTAAGGACGCCGCGCTGGTGCTCGGCACGATCGGCAGCCTGTTGGGCGGTGCCGGAGCCGGTTCGAGTGCCGCCTCAGCAGTGGGTTCCTTCCAGTCCGGCAAGATGGTAAAGGGGTCAGTGGAAGCCGTGACCGGTGGCGCGACAGGCGCACTTGCGGCACTGGGCGAAGCAAAGATTATTCCCAGCATCCCAACGAGTCTGCCGGAGGTCGTTGCAACGGGCCTTTCTGCTACCGCCAGTCTCGGTGCGCTCGTTGCGGACAAGATTACGGAGTGGATGGGCGGGAATGTCACGGTGTATCTACGCCCGGCATACTTCTATCAGGTGGTGTCAATCCAACCCACACAAATTTGGGAGTGCCGTAACGGTGCGTGGGAGTGTGTGACAAGGGTGAATGTATACGACGTTGGCACGTTGGAAAAGGACCCCTCCCGCGATCGCGGCCCGTTCACACTCCAGGGTGACCGGGAAAGGTTCAACACTCAGCGGGAGATCCGCCGGTTGACGGCGCATGGGCGGAACAGGATCACACGGTCTGTCCAAGCGATCGCCGATTGGGAAGAGGCGAACCCGCCCGGAGACTGCAAGTAGGTCCGTCACGCGGTCCGCGTACTTGTTGCGCGATCGGTGCGGCGCTCAACCGCTGTCTTCAGATTGTTCTTGCACAATCCTGAGGATGTCGTCGCCGTAATGTTCAAGTTTGTTGGCACCGATGCCGGCAATTGCGAGCAGATCGGCTTCGGTCGCAGGTTTCGCCGACGCAATCTCGTCGATTGTCTTGTCGTGTAACACGACGTATGCAGGGACCGACAGCGACTGCGATGTCTCGAGCCGCCATTCCTTCAACACCTCGACGACGCGCTCGTCTCGTGGGCCGTGGGTCAATGTGCGGGGGAGTACCTTTCTAATCTCGGTCACCTTGGCGGTCATGGTTGCGCCGCCGTCGAGTCGGATCTCCAGGTTGGGACCCTCGACGGAAAGCACGGTCGCCTCATACCCGAAAACTGACACACGGTCCCCTGCAACGATCGTCTTGCCGCGTCTGGTCCCCCCACGCTTTGGTATCGCGGCGGACGTCCGTTTCGGTTCGACTTTTCGGTCAGTTGCGGAGGCCCGCTTGGTCAATTCGCGCAAGAAAGGAGAAGGACGCTCCCGCGATGCCAAGACCGTCACCTGCTCAATTCCGCGAGTGATGGCGACGTGGAACACCCTACGCTCCTCCTCATGGTCTTCAGACAACGCATGGGGGATCGTTCCCGCGTCTGCCCCGAACACGATGACGTGCGGCCACTCCATGCCCTTGACGCGGTGTACTGATGACAAGAGCACGCCAGCGGGGTCTGACGGAATGTTTAACGTGTCGACGAGCCACGGCTGAAAGTCGTCGAGGTTGCGGTGGAGGGCAGCGCATCTTTCGATGGCGACAAGATCGTCCGTGTGGCTAGGTCTTGACGCGTTCGTTCGTCCACTGTCAAGGCCCCCGGCCGCCGAAGCAAGGCCGATCGTCGTAGTGATGTGGCGGATCGTTGCGAGGGAGTCGCCGGTTTGTGCCACAGCTGCCGCCGAGAGAATGTCGGCGACAAACTCGTCCCAGCGCCGCGCCGGTTTGTCATCTAGCCGGCCGCTTACGGCACCTAGATCGTCGAGCGCGAACCGTCCCCTGGGGAGATACTCGGTTGCCGCGAGGTTCAAGCCGCGCGATGGTCGGCGGACGATGTCCATGACATCTTGACGTGAGAGCGTGTCCGGGCGCATCGCCACCCGAAGCCACGCAAACAGGGCACGAGCCGCGGTTCGTTGCAGCGATTGGGCTGTGATGTTGTCCTTCGTTGGAACGCCGGTCTCGGCGAGAGCCGCTTTTACCGGAATCAGCGCTGCATTCACCCGTGACAGAACTGCAATGTCTTCAAGAGAGCGGCCACCGTCGCGCCAGTTGTTGATGATTGCGGCCGCCTCTGGTGCAAGGGAATCGGTCGAGACGCGTGTGACGGCGAGCGAGTCCTTGGCGGAGATGCTGCTGTGGCTGGAGATCTTCTTGTCGATGCGGCGTTGGTTGTGCGATAAGAGATTCATGGTTGCGTCTACCACGGGAACCGGGCACCGGTAGTTGGTTGTCAGCATGTGTTGGCCTGCGCCGGGGAAGTAATCGTCAAAGTCGATCAGGAAAGATGGATCCGCACCGGCGTAACCGTAGATCACCTGATCGTCATCGCCGACGGCAAAGACGTTGAGTTCCGGTGACGCGACCAGACGGATCAACAACAGAAACGCTGGCGTGAGATCTTGGAACTCGTCCACAAGTAGGTGGCGGCACCGCTGCTGCCACCTTTGTCGCAGATCCGAGTCGCGCAACAGCGCCTCGATAGCGCCATACACCTGTTCGCCGTGATCGACGCTTCCCTGATGGTATAGATAAGCCCGGTATTGCTCGAACGCAACAGCAAAACCGGGTATGTCGTCTCGTTCAGACTCCACCGTGGCGGGGTCGACGAGCCCAGCTCGGACGCGGTCGAGGGCTTCTACATACGGCCCCATAACATCCGTGTTCGAACGACGGGGCACTGTGATGAACCGTTCTAGCACCCTCCTCACTTCGGGTTCACCAATGAGTTCCATGCCCGGCCAGGCGTTGCGGAGTATCTCCCAACCTAGGGAGTGGATCGTCCGAGCCAAGTCTCGACCAACACCGAGACGTTCGCGCAGTTCCGCGGCAGCGCGATCGTTGTAGGCGAGGGCCGTGATGGCCGTTGGCGATACTCCACGGCTGTCCAGTAGGAGGCGAAGACGTGCCGCCAGGGTCCGGGTCTTTCCGGACCCTGCCGGTGCGATGATGCGTGCGGCACCGACACCGTGTTCGACGGCTTCGCGCTGATCGGTCGCTAGGTCGTCCGCGGACGTGCCGAGGACCGGCGCCGAGGCAGTGGAGCCCAATTCAACGGTCTCGTATGACACCATTGGTCGGTCGAGGAGCTGATCGAGCGGCTGGCGGGGTCCACCATCGATCCATGTATCCACACCATCAATCACAGCGTCGGCAACATCGGATGGCGAGCACGCAATGTACGCTTCCGCTTTTCGGCTCCACCACCAGACGATTTCGTCGCCGCGTGCGTCGTAGTTGTTCGAGAAACACAGGAATCTGAGACGTTCGAGCGGTGGTAGCCAGTTGAGCGGAACTTCGTACACCGGGCGTTCATCGGTCTCGTGTATGCCGAGAGCGGCGTTGTCACAGGCCCATTCGATGACGTGCGGCGTGCGCGACACCCACAGCCGGTGCAGGGAGTCGATCAGCTCGTTTCGCCGTTTTGGGCTTTGTAGCGTCTCGTCGTCTATGAGTGTTCTGGGTGCTTCTAGCCAGGGACTCGGTGGATTGGCGCCCTCTGTTATCACGACACCGCGACCGAGTACGTTTGGGGCGAAGACGGTCATGGAATAAGAATACAGACGACGTGTGACACCCCCGCCGCCCGTATACCGCCCTCCTAGCGTTGCCGTCAGCAAGTACAGCCGCGCCGAACACTCCAAATGCGGTGACATGGAAGCTCCGTAATCGACGTTTCCAGACCGGTCTGGTGCGCAAACGTCGCCTGCCAAGATATCTTGTGTCGCGCGTATCTAGCGCCCGTAAGCGCGCTCATCTGAGTCGGACGGACGTATCGGAGGGAAAAATGAATATCGAGATCATGAGGGATCTTGCCGCGCTTGCAATCCTCGCCTATGAGGATCCTGCGGAGGCCAAATCGGGCAGCGAACTGCTCGGCATGTCGGGGTTCACGCAGTTTGAGAGCGACGGGACCGTCGTAAATGTCGTCTCCGACGAAACGCAGCTTGTCATCGCGTTTCGGGGCACCGACGACTCAGATGACGTCCGCTACGACGCAGACTTTTCTACAGAACCAGGTGAGTTCGGGGCGCGTGTCCACTCAGGGTTTCGGATGGCGCTGAACAAGGTCTGGGGGGACATTGAGCCTGTCATTTTGGCGACAAACAAGGACGTGCTGTTTACGGGGCATAGTCTCGGAGGTGCCCTCGCGCTTCTGGCGGCCGCTCGGGTGCTCGAAATGGGTAGACGAGTTGAGGGTGTCGTGACGTTTGGTCAGCCGCGTGTTGGCAAGGGGAAGTTTGCGCGCGAGATCAACCTACGGATGCTGTCCCGAATATTTCGGGTTATCAACTTCGTCGATCCTGTCACTCGGATACCGCTTGCAATCCAGGGCTACCGGCATGCGGGTCGGCGGTGGTACTACGACGACAATGGGACACTTTTTGAGGATGCATCGGCCCTTCGATTGGTCTTTGACGAGTGGTCGTTTCGGGTGCGAAATATCAGGTCGGCGAAGGTTCTCGGACTCGAATGGCACGACAAGGACCGGTACCGCACAATTCTTGACGGTGAGGTTCCCCAAGATGTTCCGACGAATGGCCTCGACACGTTCTCGAATCCCTGATAGAGTCCGGGGCTGCGTTCCATCCTGATACTCACGGAGAGAGCGTGTAGATAGACCCGGGTCGCAGAACCTGTCCGGGCCACCAAGCTCTCTTACCAAGCGCTCGCCGTGTAAGGCGACGCCGTCAGGAACAACAATGTCAACTTCTTTTGCCGATCTCGGCGTGCCCGAACATCTCGTTCGTGGTCTCGCCAAACGAAACATCACAACCCCGTTCCCGATCCAGGAATCTGCGATCCCAGACCTTCTCGCCGGCAAGGACGTGTGCGGTCGAGCGCCCACCGGTTCTGGGAAGACCCTTGCCTTTGGACTTCCGATTCTTACCATGGTCGGCGGCGCTGAACCAAAACGCCCCCAAGCCCTGATTCTTTCTCCGACACGCGAACTTGCGGACCAGATCCGCAGGGAGATTGCGCCACTCGGTGCAGCCCGCGGTATTCGTTGTGCAACGGTTTACGGCGGTGTGCCGTACGGCCAGCAGCGTCACAAACTCCACGCTGGTGTCGAGATCCTCATAGCGTGCCCTGGACGACTCGCGGACCTCATCGAGAGGGGTTCCGTAAAGCTCGACGCCATCAAGTTCGTGGTCATCGACGAGGCTGATCGGATGGCGGACATGGGCTTTCTCCCAGAGGTAAAGCGACTCCTCGACATGACCCCGAGCGACCGTCAGACGATTCTCTTTTCCGCGACCCTCGACAGCGATGTTGCGGTCCTGACCAGGGAGTACCAGCGAGATGCGGTACGACACGAGGTCGGTTCGGACAAGCCCGACGCCGGCGATGCCCTTCACTACTTCTGGAGCTGTGAAAACAACGACAAGATTCTGATCACGGCGGATCTTATTGACGATCACGCACCAGCAATCGTGTTTGTGCGGACGCGCAGAGGTGTTGACAGGGTCACCCGTCAGCTCAAGAACCAGGGTGTGAGTGCTGTTGCATTGCACGGAGGCCGAACCCAGGGGCAGAGGACTCGTGCACTTCGGGCCTTCACCGAGGGCGAAGCGGATGCGTTGGTAGCGACCGATGTTGCGGCCCGCGGTATCCATGTTGATGGTGTGTTTCTTGTGGTTCACATGGACCCGCCGGAGGACGACAAGATGTACTTACATCGCAGCGGGCGGACCGCACGGGCGGGGGAGAAGGGAAGCGTTGTTACATTTGTGCTCCCCGATCAGAGACGGTCTAATCAACGTCTCCAATCGGCGCTGGGCCTTTCGGGTGAAGTTACCCGCGTTGCCTACGACGACCTATTCGACGCCGCAGGCGGTGTGCTTGGGACGTTTGAGCAGGTTGGACGGTTCAAGGAAGACCCCCGGTCGCGGGGTGGGTCGCGGCATTCCTCTGGAAGTCGGGGACGCTCCAGGAACCAAAAGGGCGGCCAACGCAACGGTCAGGGTTCACGATCGCGCAGTGCTCGATCTGGGGGACACAGGGGGAGCCGCAACGGTCAGAAGGCTTCCGGCGGGGCGGGTAGCCGCAATGCGAGTCGGTCTGGGAATGGCAGCAAGTCGTCAGGTCCGAGACGGAAAGTTGCTGCACAAAGCGGACGCCGTTAGATCGCAAGTTCTCGGACCGGAGACCGACCCACTTGCGAATAGGCGCTGATCGTTCAGATCAACGGAGACTTCGCGGCGTTGCACTCGCTGAAGTATTCGGCAGAGCGTCGCAGTTTGGTCGACCCAGACCATTTTGGGGTCGCCCCTCTCACGATGTTTACGTTCGGCGGAACGCCAGTTCCTCGGTGCCGAGGCGGAGGATGAGGATGCCATCTACGATCGCGTACGTGTCGACCTTGGCGAGCAAGCCGAAGAAAGCTGATTCCAGTTCCATGCCTTCGGCACATCCGATTTCGGTCATGGTGATATTCCCAAACGTGATGGTGCCGGCACTGGCTGTGTAGACGCCTGACAGCGAGTTGCAACCACCGTTGCCTGTCATGTCCCCGTTGTTGAGTTCGATCAAAGCACCAAACTCCGCCGCAACACTGATTTGCTGTGTCGGGAGGGCGACGGACACAAGCGTCCAAGATCCGTCGAGATCGGCAGGCTGCTCCCCTTGCGCTCCCTGAGTCGTTGGCGGTGCAGAGGTGGTCGAGGTTGTTGAAGAACTTCCGCATGCGGATGCGACAACCGCGATCGCTGCGAGGAGAATGATTGACTTTTTCATAGTGGTCCCTGTTGTCGATACAGATAGGACGTATTGACTGCATGATCGGTTCCCGAGGTAGCGGATGCAAGTGAATGCGCAGCCGCTCGGTCGCGAACGAGATCTCGGTGCTGTTATGCGGTCTGCTTGCGAGCCCGTTTGCGTTCTGATTCAGTCAGATAGCGCTTTCGGACACGGATCGCCTCAGGTGTGATTTCGACGAGCTCATCGTCGGCAATCCATTCAATTGCGATCTCGAGGGTCATCACCTTGTGCGGTTTGAGTTTGATCGCGTCGTCCGTTGAGTGGGTGCGGATATTGGTGAGCTGTTTGCCCTTGGTGACGTTCACCACCATCTCTTCATTCCGAGTCGATTCCCCGACAATCATGCCTTCGTACACGTCGCTGACCGGACCGATGAACATCTCGCCGCGCTTTTGAAGGTTGTCGAGCGCGAATCCTGTGGAGGACCCGATGCGGTCCGCCGACATGGCACCGCCGGTTCGGTGTGGCAGCTCACCGGCCCACGGCATCCAGCCGTCGTGGCGCTGGTTGAGCAGCGCCGTGCCCCGGGTTGCGGTCATGAGGAGAGAACGAAAACCGAGCAAACCCCGTGCGGGGGCCGTGATGGTCAGAATCGTGCGGCCAGCTGCACCAGGGCGCATGTCGACTACTCGACCCTTGCGTGGCGCTGCCGCCTGTGTCACAACGCCGACGTATTCGTCAGGGATATCAACGACAGCGCGTTCCACCGGCTCGTGCCTAACCCCGTCGATCTCTTTCACGATGACCTGAGGACGACTCACCTGAAGCTCAAATCCCTCGCGCCGCATCGACTCGATGAGTACGGCCAACTGGAGTTCACCGCGACCAGCGACCTCGATGATTTCTGGTGACGAGGTATCGCGGATCTTGATCGACACGTTTCCAAGGACTTCTCTTTCGAGGCGGTCGCGGATCTGTCGGGAGGTCAAGAACTTTCCGTCCCTACCCGCCAGTGGTGATGTGTTCACTCCGAACGTCATGCGCAGCACTGGCTCGTCCACTTTGAGGCGGGGGAGTGGCTGCGGGTCGTCAGGGTCTGCAAGCGTGTCGCCGATCTCGACTTCTGGGAAACCCGCAACGATGAAGAGGTCGCCGGCAACTCTCTCGGCAACATCTTCGCGGCCGAGACCTTCGAACCCCATGAGTTGAGTGAGACGGCGTTTGATCGGTGCCCCGTCAGAATCTTGGCAAAGCGCGATCTGCTCGCCTGCTCTCAGCGTTCCTTCAATGACACGGCCGATGGCGAGACGGCCGAGATAATCAGACGCATCGAGGTTGGTGACAATAGCCTGGAGCGGGGCATCCGAGTCTCCTTGCGGGGCAGGGATGGTTTCCAGGATTGCGTCGAGAATGGGGGCCAGATCAGCGTCCTCTCCCGGCACTCCAATGCCAGCCACTGCCTTGCCTTCGCGAGCAATCGCCGAAACGATCGGGAACTCGATGTGGTGATCCGACGCATCGAGATCGAAGAACAGCTCGTAGATATCGTCGATGACTTCCTCTGGGCGGGCGTCAGATCGATCAACCTTGTTGAGCACGACAACTGTCGGTATGTGGTGTCCAAGGGCCTTCGACAAAACGTAGCGGGTCTGCGGCATCGGCCCTTCCGCGGCGTCAACGAGAAGCAACACGCCGTCGACAAGCTCAAGTGCACGTTCGACCTCGCCACCGAAGTCGGCGTGGCCGGGTGTGTCCACGATATTGATCTTGGTGCCCTTCCACACGATGGACGCGGCCTTGGCGAGAATCGTGATGCCGCGTTCACGTTCCTGGTCGCTGGAGTCCATGATGCGATCGACGCGCTTTTCGTGTGCGGCGAACACGTCTGTGGCGCGCAGCATGGCATCGATAAGAGTGGTTTTCCCGTGGTCGACATGCGCGATGAGAGCGATATTTCGAAAGGATGAGTCGGACATAGGGGTGCAATAGTAGCTGCTGGCACCAGATGTCGATCTTGCGAATGACCCCTACGGGTTGCTCGGCGTCCGGTGGACTAATCTTTGTGTATGGGAATCACATACATCGACGGAGATTGGGTCGACGACGCGGACGCGACCGTCAATGTCCGCTCGCGCGCTTTGAACTATGGTCTGGGCTGCTTCGCCGGCATTCGTGGCTACCTCGCCGATGATGGCGAGCAGGTGTATGTGTTCCGTCTCGATCGCCACATCCACCGTCTCGGGTATCAGGCGAAGATCCTGCACCTGAAGCTCCCCGACCCTGCGGTGGTCCGTGACGTCTTGCTGGAGCTGTTGCGGCGCAACGAGGCGCACTACGACGTGTACATGCGTCCTTTGCTGCTCCACAACTCCAACGAATTGGCCCCGATTCTCGATCCGTCGACCACGAGTTTTATTGCATACACCATGCCGCTGAGCCGGTACCTTTCAGATGATCCGATCAACGTTTGCGTGTCATCGTGGCGCCGTTCGTCCGACAATGCGGTGCCGGCGCGTGCCAAACCGACCGGCGGCTACGTCAACAGTGCCCTTGCCCGGCAGGAAGCTCTCGACAACGGTTTTGACGAGGCGATCATGCTGACCGATGCAGGCAAGGTGTCTGAGGGAAGCGCTGAGCACATTTTCCTAGTTCGTGACGGCGTGCTGTTCTCGCCTCCCTCGACCGAGGACAATCTGGATGGCATCACACGCCAGTCGTTGATCTCGCTCGCCACTCAGGATCTTGGGCTTGAGTTCGTGGAGCGCCCCATTGGGCGGACCGAGTTGTACAGCGCCGACGAGATATTCCTGTGCGGAACCGGTGCGGAAGTGACACCCGTTGCTTCGGTGGATCGCAGAAATGTCGGCGATGGCTCGATTGGCGCGACGACGAAGTTAATTCGTCAGCATTACGACGATGTCACCCACGGACGGGTGGAACATCGGATGGAATGGCTCACTCCGGTCTGGTAGCTCGTGGGCGTGGCTCACGACGTCGGGACCCGGCATTCCTCGATTTGTTCCCGGTGTTCGCCTGTTTCGCGGGCCGCGAAAATCGTCGTTTAGGTTTTGCGATCGATTTGCCGACAGTACGTCCATGAGACTTCGACGACGCAATCAAAAGACGACGCTCGAGGTCGTCCAGAACATCGTAGGCCCTTCGAAGGATGAACACGACCGGAGGATTCGTAACCGCCTCCGTTCTCTGGAGGGAGCAGGTTTTGACGAGGCCGATGCCGAAGAGGTAGAAGCCCGCCTGCGGAACCTGTTCTACGGCAAGACCCGAGACTCCGCCTAGGCAAAACTCCAGCAACACTCGAGATCTTGTCGCCCATGATTGACGGGTTGACGTTAAGTTGGTCCCGTCGTACCGTCGTCACGTTTGGAGGGGTCATGGGTTTTGAGCTCACACAGGATCATGAGGACTTCAGAGCTGTCGTGCGCGAGTTCGCCGAGGCCGAGATACGGCCCCACGCAGAGCAGTGGGACAGAGATCATGTGTTCCCCGTTGACACGGTTCTTCAGATGGGTGAACTCGGGTTCATGGGGCTCGCCTTTCCCGAGGACATCGGTGGTGGCGGTGGGGATTTCACGAGTCTGTGTGTCGCTATCGAGGAGCTTGGTCGTGTTGACCAATCCATGGGCATCACCCTCGAGGCTGCGGTTGGTCTCGGCATCAACCCGATAGTTGAGTTCGGCACTGATGAACAGAAGGACCGTTGGCTGCCCGACCTCATGCAAGGCAAGGCTCTCGCCGGTTTCGGTCTGACAGAACCCGACGCCGGGTCGGACGCCGGTGCTACAAAGACTCAGGCTGTGCTCGACGGCGACGAGTGGGTCATCAACGGCACCAAGGCCTTCATAACGAACTCGGGGTCAACCTTGACATCGTTGGTAACGGTGACGGCGGTCACCGGCGACAACGAGATATCGACAATCATTGTGCCGAGTGGGACACCCGGGTTCCACGTCGAGCCCCAGTACCGCAAGATGGGGTGGCACGCTTCAGACACTCACGGATTGAGCTTCACCGATTGTCGGGTGCCAGCGGAGAATCTGCTCGGGGAGCGCGGCAGGGGGTTCCGCCAGTTTCTTGCGACGCTCGATGACGGCAGGATCGCGATTTCTGCTCTCGCCGTGGGACTCATTCAGGGGTGTTTGGAGGAATGTGTGTCGTACGCCAAGCAGCGCAAAACATTCGGGAAACCCATCGGCGTGAACCAGGGTGTGTCCTTCCAGATAGCCGATCTTGAGGTGATGGCAGAGAGCGCCCGCATGCTGACCTACAAGGCAGCGTGGCTGAAGGATCAGGGGCGCCCTATCAAGCAGGCGGCGGCCATCGCCAAGCTGTACTCGTCCGAGGCGGCAGTGAGCGCCGCGCGGATCGCGACCCAGATTTTCGGCGGGTACGGCTTTATGGACGAAACCCTTGTGTCCCGCTTCTACCGCGACGCCAAGATCCTCGAAATCGGCGAAGGCACCTCCGAGATCCAACGTCTCGTCATCGCCCGCGGTCTAGGTTTACCGGTCGCGTAGTACGCAACATCTCAGCCAGACAGGAGCATTGCGGGTGAAGCGCGTCGACCCTCAGTTCTTGCGGGTAGCAGCGACCAATCCGAGTGATACGAAGGTGCCGCCGGTGAACCAGCGGCGGAATTGCGCAAAGCGACGGCTTGTGCGCAGCGACTGTCCGAGACTTCCGGCTGCCATTGCGTATACCGAGTCGCTGATCAGGGCGATCGTCACGAAAGTGGCTCCGAGAAGTGCAGCTTGCACTGCCGTGGACCCGTTCTCGGGGCGGAGGAACTGTGGAACGAATGCAAGGAAGAACAGCGCTGTCTTCGGGTTGAGAGTCGCCACGATCATGGCACCGCGAAAGACCCGCGCCCTGTCGCTACTACCGGTCGAGAGTTCGGAACCTGTGTCCGTTGGGGTCGCGAGCCGGATGATGCCGACGGCGATCAAGTAAGCGGCACCGCCGAGCTTGATCACCGTGAACGCAGTTGCCGATTGCCCAATCACCGCCGACAGCCCAAGGGCAGCGGCGAGGGCATGCACCATGTTGCCGGCACCCACACCGGCTGCCGCAGCGAGACCGCTTCTCCTTCCACCGTCGACCGAACGGCCCACGATGTACAGAACTCCCGGGCCGGGCACAACAGCCAAGACGATCGACGCGGCGATGAAGACGAGCAGGGTAGAGGTGTCCAACATTTCCGGCAGGCTACCAGGGATATGGCTGTGTCCTGGGTTGGCACCTTGTGAGAACGCGCGGGGAGGTCTGGCACACAGAACCTCCACAGCGTCCGCACAGGTCCGTGCGTAAGACTCGCTCCAACGTTCGCCGACCAAAGGACTTTCCCATCGCAACGATCTACAGAGAAGCCGAAATTGATGTCTCCGTCGACAAACTCTGGGAGGCACTCAGCGACGTCGCTAACGTCGACAAGCTGCTCAGCTACCTCGAGAGCGCCGAGATAGATGGAGACTTCCGTACATGCGCAATGGACGGTGGCGGCGAGCTACGAGAGTTGATTGTCTCAATCGATCAGGAGCGCCGGCGGGTCGCGTACTCCATTGTCGAGGGGCCGTTCGGTTTCGAGCATCACAGCTCTTCCTGGCGGGCTGTGGCCGACGGCGACAAGGCCGTTTTCATCTGGGAGACAGACGTCATGCCGCATTCGATCGCTGAAGTCCTCGAGCCTGTCATCGATCAGAGCATCAACGACATCCGCGCCGCGATCGAATCAGCCGCCGCGTAACATTCCCCGTCGAATCAAGGAGACAAAGACAATGGCTACATACGCACTCGTCCGCTACCGGATCACCGATGAGGCCCGTTTTGAGAGATATCGAGAACTCGCCGGTCCGACGACAACGTCCCACGGTGGCAAGCTTGTGGCGAAGGGTGCTGAGACTCGCCAGCTCGAGGGAGGCGACGAGCTGACGAACTTCGTACTCCTCAAGTTTCCGTCGGCCGAAGCGGTTGATGCGTGGTACGACTCGGACGAATACGGCGCCGCGAAACAAGCAAGGGCAGATGCAGCGACGATGACCATCTCCGTTATGGAGAGTTGACGACCGCCGGACTCCCAGCGGCTACTGCCCCAGGCGTCGGGGGATTGCGTCCCCCCACGTCTGGTGCGCCTCGGCAAGGTCGACTTCGCCAAGCGTCCCGAACGACAGTGTTTCGCCGCCGAACGTGCCGATGTGTAGGGGGTCAATATCGTCATTCAGGTACATCGACCACTCGAATCCCGTTGGGACAACGGCGAGCAGACGGTGGGGTTCCTCTGAGAAGAGTTGTTCCCAACTTTCAACATCGAGCGAGACACCGATGTTGGAGGCGAAACAGATTTCCGCAACAGCTACGGCGAGGCCCCCCGACCCGACATCGTGCAGCACCGGGACACCGGCGTCCGCTAAACGGACAGCCAACGTTATGACGGCGCCACCCACAGCGTGATTGACGTCATACGGCCGGCCCGCCGACTCACCAAGAACCACCCGGGCGAATGCGGATGCGGCGAAGTCCTCGCCCCCCATACCTCCAATGAGGAAAAGCTCCATACCGTCTCGTGCGGCATCGAGGCGGGGCGGCTTGGTTGACATGTCGGGCGTGTACCCGAGCACCCCAACCACCGGGGTCGGGTAAATGTCGGTACCGTCGGTCTGGTTATACAAGGACACGTTGCCGCCGACCACCGGTAGTCCGAGATTCTCGCACGCCTGCGAGATGCCCTCAATTGTTTCGGTGAGCTGCCACATGACTTCTGGGTTTTCGGGGTTGCCAAAGTTGAGGTTGTCGACAACACACATCGGCTTCGCCCCCGTCATTGCAACGTTCAACGCCGCTTCGTAGACGATCCGCGCACCACCGCGACGCGGGTCCATGGCGCAGAGATACCCGTCGCCGTCGGTGGACACCGCAAGGCCCTTGGTCGTTCCCTTGATGCGCATCAGCGAGGCGTCGTGTCCTGGTGCGATCACGGTCTGGAGGAACAGTTGGTGGTCGTACTGCTGGTAGATCCACGACTTGTCGGCAATCGCCGGGTCGTCGAGCAACTTCAGCAAAGTCGCGGCGACGTCGATCGATTCGGGAAGGGGGAGTATGGCAGCGTGGAGAATGTCGATGGAGGCTGGGCGCTGCGACGGACGGTCATACCTCGGTGCGTCCTCGCTGAGGGATGCAGCCGGAAGTTCAGCAACGATCTCACCGTGATGATGCACGGTGAGCTGACCACCTTCTACGACCGTGCCGATTGCGGTGCCGTGAATCTCCCATTTATCGGCGACCGCAAGTACGGCGTCAACGTTGTCAGGTTCGACAATGGCGAGCATGCGCTCTTGGGACTCTGACATCAGGATCTCTCCCGCGGTCATGTCGGGCTCGCGCAGCGGCACCTTGTCGAGGTCGACATCCATCCCCATTGCACCGTTGGCAGCACACTCGGATGTTGCGCACGAGATGCCTGCCGCACCGAGGTCTTGGATGGCGACCACGAGACCTTTGTCGTACAGCTCAAGGCACGCCTCGATCAGCTTCTTTTCTTCGAACGGATCGCCGACCTGTACAGAGGGCCGTTTTGCGCCCGAACCCTCGTCGAACGATGCCGACGCTAGGATCGACGCACCGCCAATACCGTCACGACCCGTTGCCGCCCCGAGCAACACCGCAATGTTCCCCGCACCGCTCGCACCAGAGAGAACGAGCTGCTCCCTCTTGAGTAGACCGAGCGCCATAACGTTGACCAACGGGTTCTTGGCGTATGCGCTGGCGAACTCCACTTCTCCGCCGAGGGTTGGCACTCCAACTGCGTTGCCATAACCGGCGATCCCAGAGACGACACCGTTGAACAGGTATCGGTTCTTGGCATCGTCGAGTGGTCCGAAACGAATCGGGTCCCACAACGCAACCGGCCTGGCACCCATTGTGAATATGTCGCGGAGTATTCCACCGACACCGGTTGCGGCACCCTGCACCGGTTCGACGAACGACGGGTGGTTGTGCGACTCAATGCGTAGCGCTGCTAGCCAGCCGTCGCCGATGTCGACGACCCCCGCGTTTTCGCCGGGACCGACAACAACCCACGGTGCCTCTGTCGGGAACCGGCTGAGGTGCATGCGGGAAGACTTGTATGAACAATGCTCAGACCACATCACCGAGTACATCGCCAGTTCAGCCGGTCGAGGAGTGCGGCCGAGGATTTCGATGACACGGGCATATTCGTCGTCGGTCATCCCGAGTGCGACGTGCGCGGGTTGGTCCTGCTCTTCGGCTTCGGGCGATGTGACGACGGTCATACGGAGGCGGTGTGGGCTGGGACCGAGTTGGCTATGGTTACCGCCGTTTTGGTTGCCCGCACAAAACCTTCGAGGAGGCGTCGCCCGTCGTCTGAACCGAGGATTGACTCGGTGGCGCGCTCGGGGTGAGGCATCACGGCAGCAACATTGCCGAGCTTGTTGGTGAGGCCCGCGATGTTGTTGGTCGAACCGTTTGGATTGGTGCGGTCCGAAACGACTCCGTCTTCATCGCAGTAGCGCAAGATGACTTGCCCGCTGTTGTCAATGTCGATGAGCTGCTCGGCGGGAACGACGTAGTTGCCTTCGTACGAATTCAGCGGAACACGCAGAACATCGCCGACGGTTGCCGCGTTGGTGAGCACCGAATCGGTTGATTCGACGCGGACGTGGATGGGTCGGCAAATGAACTTGAGGTCGCGGTTGGCAACGAGGGCCCCCGGCAGAATGCCTGCCTCGCACAGGATTTGGAATCCATTGCAGATCCCCAGGATCGGTGTGCCGATCTGCGCGGCGCGTTCGACCTCCGCCATGACAGGGGAGAATCGTGCAATGGCACCAGTGCGCAGGTAATCGCCGTGCGCAAAGCCACCTGGCAGGGCGACTCCTGAGAAATCGGAAAGGTCGGTTTCTCGGTGCCACACCA
>JADFQA010000050.1 GCA_022562055.1 Acidobacteriota bacterium
CCCGCTGAGCAGCAAGGTTCGCCGGCCGTTCCTCAAGCAGAGCGAACACCGTTGTTTCGTCCTCGGCCGCCACGACTGCGATGTCGCCCTGGAGCGCAGCGACACTCGCAGCCGCCGACGCGTCGATCACATCGTTCTTGCGTCGCCCGCCACGCGACAGCTCCCGCACCCGTGCCGTCGCCGCGGTCGCGACATCGACAACGGCTTCATCGCGGGCGACAAGCCACTGGGCCAGATGACAGCCAAGACCCTTGGCGTTCTCCACCGCCCATCGACGCTGAGGGAACTGTCGTCCCCAACGCAACAACTCTCGATAGCCAGCCAGGCTTGCATCAACTCGTAGCGACGACACGGGTGTGTTGGTCGCCGGGTCGACCGCGGTTGCGGTGTGGCTGGCCTTGTGTGGATCGATTCCGATAATCATGACATGGTCCTTTCAGTTGATGAAGACCACGGTCGGCATGCCGACTTCGAGACCCACACACGGGGATCATGCCTCTGTTGAGCCAGACCGCAGCCAGCCGCCAGCCGGGAGGCACACCCTGGGAGAGCCAACCCGGAGGCGGCAGGCGATTCACGAGCCACCCCGGCCAACGACCTACCGGACACTGCGACTCTGAGGCCCCACGAACCGGTCCCCACATACAAGTCGGCGATTCACCTCCGCTCACCCACCGTCTTGCGCATAGGGGCTTTGTTTGCACAATGGATTGTTCAGCAGTATGGTGAACAAACCATTGTCTCCTAGAGGTGGCACCATATGGAGAAAATTGGATGAGCGATCAGCAGACAAGTGTCTTGGTCACGGGTGTGGCTAGTGGTATCGGTAAAGCGTGTGCCGAGCGTTTCCTCACCGAGGGATGGCGCGTCCTTGGATGGGACTTGATCGACCCCGAGCTTGACGGCATCGTCTTCGAGAAGGTCGACGTATCCGACTGGGCGGCCGGCCTCAAGGCGGGAAGGCGGTTGCCTGCCCTCAAAGCCGTCGTTAACTCCGCGGGAATCGCATCAAGACTGCCTGCGACCGAACTCGACCACGAGGAGTGGGACAGGCTTGTTGCCGTAAATCTCACCGGAAGCTTCTACGTGGCTCGCTTTACGTTCGATGCTCTGAGCAGGGGGACAGGCGCGCTCATCTTCCTCGGTTCGGTGGCTGGTACTGCCGGTTTTGCTAATCGTTCGGCGTATTGCGCTTCGAAGGCTGGAGTGCTCGCCCTGACACGATGCTTGGCAATCGAGTGGGCGACGTATGGGATCCGTGTCATGTCCGTTAGCCCGACGTTCACGCGTACGGGCCTTGTGTTGGACGGCATCCAGTCCGGTCGAACAAATGAATCGGACATCATTGACCATACGCCACAGCGGCGGCTGCTCGAAGCCGACGAAGTAGCGGGAGTCATCTACCAGGTAGTCCAGCCGAGCTTCGGGGCTGTCACGGGAAGCGACGTGCTCGTTGATGCGGGTTTCAACGCTCTGAGCGGCTTCTAGGACGTGAGGCAGGGATTGGATGGAGCACATGACTAGGCGAGAAAAGAAGGTTGGGCTACACAATCAGCTTGAAGCCGAACGGGTCGCCGTTAGTCGACCTTTTCTTCCGCTCATGGCGGCCTTTGGAGAGCCGAAGTTCATAGATTTGTTTTCTGCAAGTCGAACGGTCGCTGCCTGGCTTGACGTCGAAGTTGCACTTGCGAGGGCGCAGGCCCTTCACGGTGTCATTCCCCGTTCGGCAGCCGATCGCATCGAGCGGGAACTTCGCTCAGTCGAAATCGACCACGTGCTCGTCGTCGAAGGCAGCCGGAAGGTGGGCTATCCGATCTTGCCGTTCTTGGAGCAACTCGTGCAGACCGATCCCCAAGTCGCATCGTATGTACACTTCGGTGCGACCACCCAAGACATCATGGACACTGCTTTGGTGCTTCAACTTCGGGGAGCATGCGACGAGATCACGGCTACCTGTGTCGTCTTAGGAGATGCTTTGGCGACCCTCGCCGTAGCGGAACGAAACACGGTGATGGCGGGCCGCACCCATGGTCAGCAAGCTGTTCCGATCACATTTGGTATGAAGGTTGCCGGGTGGCTCGAGGAGGTCAGACGCGGTCTCGTTCGGCTCGACGAGGCACGAGGAAGCATGGAGGTCATTCAGCTGTACGGCGCGGCAGGTACGTCGGCAGCATTCGGCCCGATGAGCACCGCGACGCGCAAGAGCGTAGCCGAGATTCTGGGGCTCGGGTGTGATGACATGCCGTGGCATAGCGTCCGAGATCGCCTTTTCGGCCTGATCTCGGCACTCGTCGTGCTCGGGTCCGCCACCGGCCGGATAGCGCGGGAGATCGTAGACCTTGCTCGTAACGAGATTGGGGAGGTGCAAGAGGCCGAGGGCCGACTTTCTGGGGCATCGTCCACGATGCCGCAAAAGGCCAACCCGGTGTTGTCTGAAGCGATTGTTGGGCTAAGCGAAATGGCGTGCACGCTGTCTGCGGCGCCATTGAGGGCCATGACTGGCAGACATGAGCGGCCAGCGGGTGAGTGGCAGATGGAATGGGACTC
Source organism: Acidobacteriota bacterium (assembly GCA_022562055.1). Taxonomy (NCBI): domain Bacteria; kingdom Pseudomonadati; phylum Acidobacteriota; species Acidobacteriota bacterium. Next base: position 2,548 of record JADFQA010000050.1, read on the forward strand.
GGTTCCCTTGATCGTCATGTACGCAGGAAGCGCACTAAGTCGGGGAATTGACCTCATCGAGGGCCTGCGGGTCAATCGTGAGCGGATGAAGGCGAACCTAGACGTAGATGGCGGCCTGTTGATGGCTGAAGCACTGATGATGAAGATGGCGCCCTTGATCGGTAGGAGCGAGGCACACGAGTTGATCTACGACTTAGTTGGGAACGCCAGAGTCGGGGGCGTCTCGCTGGCGCATGCGGTTCGCCCTATCTTGGAAGAGCATGGAGTAAGCGAAGAGTTCAGCCTGGACGGTGAGGAATACTTGGGAGAGGCCGAGGCCATCGTTTCGACCGCAGTAGGCCGCTGGTACGAGACGGGAGGTGACCGTTCATGATATCGATCGAGAGCGAGGCAATCGTGGCTCGCGTCGACGAGCGGAATGGTGACATCGTGTTCGTTGGTCGTCCCAACGGTACCAATCGGCTTTTCTTCCAAGATTGGGTCAGCCCGGCGGCTGGTCCGGGTTACGGCTCTGCTGCTATGGATTGGCTATCCACCTACCGAGGTGGATGGCAGGAGCTGATTCCCAATCCGGGCAACGACTCGGAATGGGGGGGCGTAGCGCTGCCATTTCACGGAGATGTCCGCTACGCCAGCTGGGAGGTTGTAGACCGATCCCCGACGTCGGTCTCGCTAAGAGTACCGACTCGTTTGCCGATCATCCTTGAGCGTTCTATGAGTGTCGAAGGGGAGGTGCTGAGGCTTGAGGAGCGGCTCGTGAGCGATGCACCAATAGATGTCCCCTTTGCCTGGACACACCACCCGGCGTTCGACGCACCTCCCGGAACGAAGATCGATCTGCCGCCCGCCCGTATTGCAGCCGACAGCGCGATGATCGGCGACCTCGTCGACGTTGTCGCGGGCAGCATCGGCACCTGGCCTGAGCTCCCAGCCGTCGACGGTGGCGTCATTGACCTAAGCGTGATCGACGAGCGTTCCGTCGAACGCCTAGTGTTCGCCAGCGAACTCAAAGGCCATTGGGCGGCCGTTCGCCATCCGGATGGATACACGATCGCTATGGCATGGGATCCGGAAACCTTCCCGAATCTGTGGGTTTGGTGGCAGATCGGAGGGTCTGGCTTTCCGTGGTTCGGGAGATCGAGGTTGGTGGCCATCGAACCATCCACGACTTCCGACTCATCGGGACTCGCCCCCGCCATTGAGCGCGGCGAACACCTGATGTTGTCTGCTGGTGGCTCGTGGTCAACATGGCTCACCATGACCTTAGTTGAGGGCAGAAATCGTGTAGTCAACGTGACTCGCGACGGACACGTATCGAGTGCAAGGATATAAAGTATGGCAAATACTGTGGTTGTGACTGGCTGCGGTGCTGGAATCGGCAGAGCGATCTTCGACCGCCTCTTGGCTGACGGCTATTACGTCGTGGGGATCGAGATCGATGCCGCCCGGTCTGCCGATGCTGAGGCGTTCGCAGGCGACAGTGGCAAGGTGGTCGGTGGAGATGTTGCAGACCGGCGGGTCCTCGATCAGGCATTGGATGAAGCGGTCAGTGTGGAGCAGCTGGCTGGTTGGGTCAACAACGCAGGCGTAGCCATTCCCGGGACACTGCATGCGCCTGATGCGGAGGAGGTGGACAGGCTCCTCTCAGTGAATCTCATGGGGGTGTTTTGGGGTTCGGCGACGGCGGTTCGCGGGTTTGTTGACGCTAGAACTGGCGGCAGTATCGTGAACATCTCATCCATTCACGGTGTCTCAGCGTTTCCTGGGTGGGCTGCCTACGACATGGCGAAGGGCGGAGTGGATGCACTGACGCGATACACAGCGGTGGAGTATGGTCCCGTCGGCATTCGAGCGAACGCTATTGCGCCGGGGGCAATCCGCACCGAACTAATGCAGCAGGAAGTCGATGATGCTGAGGATCCCGAGGCGATGAAACGGGAATTCACCCTGCTTCATCCGCTGGGGCGGCTCGGTGAGGCCTTCGAGATTGCTGACGTTGCAGCATTTTTGATCTCTGAGAACTCCTCGTTTTTGACAGGCCAGACGATCGCCGTCGATGGTGGAGCGACGGCGCGCTGCTACCGATTTCCGCCTAGCTCGGAGTTACTCGATCGTTACGGTAGCGATGCCAACTGAAGAAGATGGACGAGCCGAGGTGATGTGAATGCCGACGATGAGGGACGTAGCGCAGTTAGCACAGGTCGACATCAGTACCGTGTCGCGAGTGCTGAGCGATGACCCCGCTCAGCGTGTATCTGTTGAGACCAGGCAGCGGATTATCGACGTAGTCGATGAACTCCGCTACCGACCGAATGCTGCGGCGCGAACGCTCCGCACGGCCCGATCAGGCACCGTCGGACTGGTGATTCCCGATATCAGCCCAGTTTATGCGGAGATTGTCAAGGGCGCTCAGGAAGAAGCCGCACATCTGGGACTAGCGATTCTTCTCGCTTCCGACGGCGTTGGAACAACGACCGATTACCGAGCCTTGTACGAGGAAGGAAGGATCGATGGGTTGATCGTCGCGACTGCGCGACGACGACCCTTTGGGCTGAAGCAGCTCCAATCCGCCGGGCCAGTTGTGTTAGTGAACAGGCGCACGAGTGCAAACGTGCCGTATGTCGTCGTTGACGACGCTGGTGGCGCTCGAATGGCGACACGGTACCTACTTGATGCTGGCCATCGAGCGATCGTTTATCTCGACGGCGACCCGGATGCCGACACCTCCCATCGTCGGCGTAGGGGGTTTGAGTCCGAGATCCAGAAATTCAGCGGAGCTGTACCCATCGTCGAGCCCAGCGGATTTGACGAGCGGTCCGGTTACGAAGCCGGTGTGAGGCTGCTGCGCGTCAAGCCGGAGTTCACCGCAGTCCTCGCTGCCTCATCACGTGCCGCGATCGGATTCCTTGCGGCTGCACGTGCGGCTGATGTTGCCGTTCCAGATGAAGTGAGCGTGATCGGTATTCACGATACGACCGCGGCTGAGTTTGCCTGGCCGCCGCTTACGGTCGTGCGATTGCCGTTGCAGGACATGGGCAAAAATGCAGTCCAGGTTTTGTCGCTGTTGCTGACTGGCGAACCTGTTGCTTCGCTCACTATTGGGGAGCCAATCGACCTCATTGAGCGGGAATCCGTGAGGACATTGAACTAATGCAGCTGAAGCCGACGGAAGCTCTCACAACCATGCTGACCATCAGACTGGTCGAAGAGCGAATTCGCGAGGCTCGACTGGTGGGGACTGTGAGTGGTTCGGTCCATCTGGCAACAGGGCAAGAGGCAACGGCCGTGGGCGTTGCTCAGGCACTCGGACCTGATGATGCTTTGTTTTGTACCTATCGAGGCCACAACTACGGATCGCTCTCGGTGTGCCGCTAGTGGAACTTCTTGCAGAGGTTCTTGGGCGATCGGGAGGTACAAATGGCGGCCGAGCAGGAAGCCTGCTGATATCCAGCCCGCAGCATCGTTTCTTTGGCGAGAACGGGATCGTTGGAGGGCACCTGCCCATCGCCGTTGGCGTTGGGTTAGCTTTCTCATATAACACTCGCAGGGGAGCTCAGGCACGCGTTTCCGTAGCGGTGTTTGGTGACGGAGCGACGAACCAGGGAATGTTTCACGAAGCTGTCAACATGGCGTCCGTTTTTGACTGGCCCGTTGTGTTCGTATGCGAAAACAACCTGTACTCAGAACTTACGCCGATCGCCGACATGGTCAATGTCGAACGACTCACTGATCGAGCTCTGGCGTACGGAGTGCCGGGCATATCGATAGACGGCAACGATGTTGCTCAGGTCAGCTCGGCCATGCGAGCAGCACTAGATCGTGCGCGATCGGGCGGCGGCCCCACATTCCTTGAGCTGATGACATATCGCCTCGAAGGTCACTACGTCGGGGACCCAGGCGGTTACCGACCCGATCTAGAGGTGGAGCAAGCGTGGCAGAACGAACCAATCAGGCGCTTTCAACTGGCAGAAGGGGTGACCGACGAGGTTATCTCGATTCTCGAGACGGAGGTCCGCGCCGCAGTCGATGAGGCTTGGCAAGATGCGCTGGCCCAACCGAAGCCCGATCCACGGACCGTGGGAGATCACGTCTATGGCGCGTGAGGTGACTGTGGTCCAAGCGATCCGAGAGACGCTGGGTTGGCTCCTTGAGTCCGACGAGGGGATACTCGTGTTCGGCGAAGATGTGGGAAAGCCCGGCGGAGTGTTCGGGGTGACCCGTGGCCTGCAGGAACGGTTCGGGTCAGATCGCGTCTTCGATACGCCGATCAGCGAGTCGGCGATCGTTGGCGCCGCTACAGGAGCAGCGATGATGGGCTTGCGCCCAATCTGCGAGATCATGTGGATCGACTTTGCGCTCCTTGCAATGGATCAGATTATCAACCAAGCGGCAAAGGTGAGATACATGAGTGAATCTCGCCTATCGGTACCGATTGTGATTCGCACACAGCAGGGAGTGACCGAGGGGTCGTCTTCGCAACACTCGCAATCGTTCGAAGCGCTATTCGCTCACATCCCTGGATTGAAAGTTGTCATCCCGTCCCGACCGGCAGATTTCTCCTCCCTTCTGATCGCAGCCGCGCAGGACCCAGATCCCGTGTTGTTCATCGAGCACCGGTCACTCTACGGGGTAAAAGGCGAACTGCCTGATGTGATGGAGCCTGCGAATGTCGGTCAGGCGGAGGTGGTGCGCTCTGGTGAGGATGTAACCGTGATTTCTTGGGGTACCGGACTTCATATCAGCCTCGCGGCCGCCCAGATCGCGGACTCTTCGGGACTTTCTGTAGAGGTTATCGATCTTCGATGGCTCGAGCCCCTCGACTTCGCAAGCATCGCGGCATCGGTCGAGAAAACAGGTCGCGCGGTTGTCGTCCACGAAGCGGTCTTGAAAGGCGGCTTTGGAGCAGAAGTCGCCGCTCGAATCGCCGAAGAGTGCTTCTGGGAGCTCGATGCGCCGGTTCGTCGAGTGGGCGCAGCGTTCGTGCCGATGCCCCACGCTCCAGTTCTGCAAGATGCGATCTTGCCGAACGCCCGTCACCTTGCCCAAGTGCTTGCACGCACGGTCCAGGTATGACAACGATTCGGTCAGTTGACGCCGCCACGATCCGTATGCCGCTCGAGCAGCCCCTGGATTTCGGCACGTGGGAGATAGCGCATCGCGAGTACTGCGTGGTACGGATCACATCCACCGATGGTGACGCCGGTTTCGGTTTTGGTCTGACACGTGACGGCAGCGTTGACCAAATCGTCGAGACTGCCATCCGCCCTCTGTGTGTTGGGCAGAATGGGAGCGATCCCGCGGTGTTGATTGCCAACTGCGAGGCCCGGAATCGTGCGCTCTTGGGCTCAGGCATCGGTCTCCGTGCTCTGTCGCTCGTCGAAATCGCGCTATGGGATCTTCGTATTCGGACGACTGAGGAGACGCTGGAACATCACTTAGGAGGCGAACCGATAGCCCTTCCTGCGGTAGCGATCATTGGCTATCCACCGACGGCCAGCGCTGACGCCGTCGCGCGCGAGGCGGCAAATCTTTACGGGCGCGGCTGGCGGCACTTCAAGATACCGGTTGCAGCGACAACTGAGCTGACGATCGAACGTGTTCAAGCGGTAGCTGCCTCCGGCGGAAGCCTGGCGCTTGACGGTGCCTGGTCGTTTCGATCGGTAACTGAGGCCGCCGACCTCCTCAGGCGTCTCGAGTGCCCGCTAGCCTGGTTCGAGGATCCTTTCCAGCCGGGGGATGTGCAGTCTCTTACTGAACTCAAGCAAGAAACCGACGTGCGAATCGGAGTTGGCGACGAGCAGGGCGGACCCTACTTCCCGGATGCATTGCTCGAAGCCGGGGTTGTTGATGTACTCAGACTCGATGCTACCTGCATTGGCGGGATTTCCAGATTCAGGTCGATGGCATTGGCGGCATCAGAGGCTGGCCTCCTCGTGTCCCCGCATATGGCGCCTCACCTCCACGCACGAGTCATCGCAGGATTGGGATTGGTGGACTCGCCCATAGAGTGGGGTTTTCCAGCATCCGGCGTGGAGCCACTAACGGATCCATGGGAGCGGCCGCGCCTCGATAACAACGGGAGAATGCGTCCACTTGCTGATTCGCTACCAGCGCCGCGAGCGATGTTCTCTCACTTGCAGCCCTACATAGTCCGTGACCTCGCCGGCATCCTTCAGGTTCGCTAGCCGACGTCTACTGAGAGCAGGCCTAGTTTTGGCAAAAGACACGGCATTGAATCAAAGCCGTTTATCGAAATCCCGTTGGCGATGGGCGAACTCCAACCCTCATGGCGGGTCGAGACGGGTGGTTTCAGATTTAGAGGGAGCCGGTGGCGAACCCTCAATAGCTGAATCACGCTGGCTCCGCTCTCGGCCGAGCTACCCCAGAACCGCTTTCCGCTATGTCAGTAACGGCCTTGGGAGTTGGGCGCCGACGAGCGTTGTTTCGACCTCGGTGAGGTGCCATCCGCCCAGGTTTGCCGTGACTAGACGATCCAGGGAGGGACCGAAGAAGCACAAGTTGGTGGGCGCGTTGAGCGTCATCCCGGTCGCGTCGTCGACCAACACGGACAACTCACCGAGACGAAACCTATAAATTCGGTCTGGCCGGTAGCAGCTGATTAGAAGTGTGCCGTCAGCAGCGAACGCAAGACCATCGGGGACGCTGTCCGGCAACATGACAACGACCTCGTAGTCGTCCAGGATCCCGTCTTCGCGTAGTCGAAGTTTGCTCACCGCCGGAATGCTCGACTCGACGATGTACAAGCTGGTGCCGTCTGGATGCAATGCCAGGCCGTTGGTGAAACCCGCCGCCTCAGTTGAGGCGATGATTGTCGTTCCGTCGGTGAGCACCGAAAAAATCAATCCGTCATTTGACCCCCACGATCCCGAATCGGAAACGTAGAGAACACCGTTCGGCGCAAACGCAGGAAAGTTAGGTGTCTGCATCGCCCTGTCAGGGCTTCCTGCAGAGAATATTGTGGACTCTCCGCTTTCGTGATCCAGGCGAATGACGGCCGATGAGGCCATGTCGCATGCGTAAATCTGGCCCGAACGATCCAAGGCGATCCCCAGTACGAATCCGTCCCAAGACCCGACGTCTTGGGACTCCTCTGTTTCGGGATTGAAACGTGAAATCTTGCCGCTTTCACTTCCGTACACAATCCACCCAGCCGGATCCCATGCCACACCCTCAGCGTGGTCAGTGCCGGCATGTAGCACACTTGGCATGACTTCTCCTGCGCAATCGATTGTTCATACTATCACGGTTGACCCGACTCCACCAGCCGCAGGTAGTGGTCCCGACCAAGACAAAGCGTCAACTATGTGAAGCCCAGCTCGAAGGTGATTGTCAGCGGTCGGCGCTGGGCTCCGCAGGGGGCTGAATCCGCTTCCGAAAGTCGTAGCGCCGCTTCAGGTCCCATCGGGTCTACAACGGACACGACCACTCTCCGCTTGGTCACGGGAGCCGGAAAAGTAGGCAAGGAATGGGCAAGAGGACGTTAAACAGCACACAACAGCTCGAAACGATGAGCATTGTAAGGTCTTTGGCTACAAGGAATTTGGGCTAGGAGCCTTGTAGCCTTTTGCTGCATTCTGCCCGTATGGGAACTGGGTGTCACACCTACCGTCATTAATCACTCCCAGTCGAGAATCACACACCTGTAATTATCGCTCATCCAGGAACAGATCGCGAGCACCCACCCCGCGAAAAACACCAGCCACCTAGAACATGTTCTCGATTCCGATCTACAGATCGAGATTTAGTCCCACCCGGGAAAATGGGTCGCCGTCACACGATCGGAACTGATCGCCGTGGGCGACACCCTCGTAGACGTGCTGCGCGAGGCTCACGACAAGGGGTACCCGACGCCTATCGTCCATCGGGCTCAGAAACTAACACGATCCTTTTCCTCTGATCATGGCCCGCTTCGAGGGGACGGAAACCGCGCCTGGTACGTACTTGCCGCTGATCACTATTGAAATCGTACTGTCAACGCCCGATGAGGAACCGGCGTTGGTTCGGGCACTTGCCCTCATTGATTCCAGCGCGGACGGATCTGTTGTCCCATCGGAGATAGTAGGGGTCGCAGGTATCGAGTTCGGCGATCTCCAGCCAGGACCAAAAGGTATCGGTGCCGGAGGCGAGTTCGAGGTGCGGAAGGTGCTTGGGAGCCTCAGTTGGGATGGTGAGGTCTTTCTAGACGATGAGTTGATGGTGACACAACCCGGGACGCTTCGTGGGCCTTTGCTTGGACGTGCCGACTTCTTTAAGACATTCGGCGCCGAGTTCGATTGGTCGAAGGAGCCGCCGCGCTTTCATGTTGAGAGAAGGCGTATTCAGTCACGCTGAATCGCGGCCACATCTCCGTGCGATAACCGAGACTTGACAGGTCCAGATAGGTTCACACTCGGCTCAGAAGACAAAGGTTCGCCATGGCATACATCAGGCGGGTCGGCCAAGACCGTCGGCGAAACGTGTACGACATTCGCCCGACCCGGAGTTCCGGGCGCTGGCGGTGACGTTCCAAGACCGTCACAGAGTCCGAGCAGACGCCGAACAAACCCAGGGAACATCGGGGGGCGATGGGTCGCTTCTATGGATCGCCACTTCGTGGCGATGCTGTGCGGGTAGGTTCAATTCCCGCCCCGGGCACGCGGGGGTCTGTCTTTTCGAGGTGTTCGAGTCCCTGCCGGGTCTCGAAACGTCGGTCGGTGATGATTACAGCCACCGTCGGAACCAGGTCTTTTCGACGATGACCTTGGCGATATGCCAACGGCGGCCGACGCTGTAGAGTTTTATCTGCGGTGTCGGATCGGCGTAGAAATTTCCACGACCGAAACCGGCTTTGCCACCACCAACTTCGATGAAACATCCTCCATGGCCGTCGAATGAGGCCGACTTGCCATTTCCCGTGATTTCACGGGCGATGTTTTGTGCGACGACCGCGGCCTGGCCTTCGGCGAACACTCCCGCCATGGGGAGCGGCTTTCCCACTGCCAGGGGGATCGCCGTAACGTCGCCGATGGCGTAGACGCCGCGGAATCGCGTTCGGAGGGTGTTTCGATCCACTGGGATCCAGCCGGACTCGTCGACGAGTCCCGATTCTCGCACCACCTGAGGGGCGCGGTGAGGCGGTACGTAGGCCAACAGGTCGAAGTCTGCATGGGCTCCGTTCTCAAAGGCGATGCGTCTCGTCTGCAAGTCGACGCCGGTTAGTTGGTGCTCGGGGTGGAACCCGATCCCCTTGTTTTCGACCATCTGACGGACACCGGCGGACACTTGTGGACCCGCGACTCCCATCGGGCCGGCCTCGGCGGCGTACAGGTCGATCTGGGTTTTGTCGCCGACACCTCGCTTCTTGAGATGGTCGTCGATCAGCATTGCCGCCTCGTAGGGAGCCGCGGGGCATTTGTAAGCAGGGGTCGCGGTGAGAACGACAACCTTGCCACCAGCGAACGTATCGAGGTCGTCTCGTAAAGCTGCGGCTCCGGGCATCGTATAGAAGTTGTGTCCCGCCTCACCGAGGCCGGGCACTGTCTCGGGGGCGAGTTCGGCTCCGAGTGACACAATCAGGTAATCCGCATCTAAGTCTCGAACGGCTGTGTCGGACGGGCTCCCAGAATCGTTTTGCCCTGCTGCGTTGACGATGTGTACGCGGCGCTCTTCGGGATCGATGGACTGGATATCGCCATACACGACTTCGATCCCCTTCCTCGCGAGTCGAGCTAGGGGACGACGGATGTCTTCGGCGGTGCGCCGCCCCGTCATAAACCACAACAGCGACGGTGCGAACAAGTGGTCACGCTCCCGGTCAACGATGATCACGCGATGAGCTGCGGGCAGCTTCTTACGGAGAGACCTAGCGGCGACTACTCCGCCGATGCCTCCGCCAAGGATCAGTATCGATTTCGACTCGGTCACTTTCTGTCGCCTCCGTTCTTGGTTGTAGGCGGCACCGCCGCCGTGTTGTTAGAAGACGAGAACCCGGTCAGACTGCAACGTCCAGTCGGTCAGTTCGTCCATGGTGCTGCGGTAGCAGCCATCCGCAAGCTCTTCGTCGGTGATACCCCGAGCGTCCAAACAGGTTCCGCAAACGCCCACGGTGCCACCTCCGCGGGCGACCGAGCGAACCATGTGCTCGATGTTGTAGTAACCCCGTGGCACCTTTTGACCCACCTTTGCGCATGCCGCAGCGTCGCCGATGAGGAATACGCGTACAGTCTCGTTCTCTCGTCTAGCTACCGATCCGGCAAGGCGCAGGCCGTTGTAGCTGCGTTCGGTCCCATATGGGGGATCGTTGAGAATGAAAAGAATGCTCACACCTAGCCGTCCATTCCGACGGCGACAGGGAAGCCCGCGTAGCGCCATTCCGGCAGACCATCTTCGAGGCGTCTTGCACGGAGACCGTGGGCATGTAACAGTTCGAGCGCCTGGGGTGCGAGAACGCAGTAGGGCCCTCGACAGTACGCGACGATTTCAATGTCTTGGGGAAGGCTCGAGAGCTTACCTCTGAGTTCGCGCAGCGGCACCGACAATGCACCCGGAATGTGGCCGGCCGCGTACTCTTCACCCGGGCGAACGTCGAGTACGATCACGTCCCCTTTCCTCGCCCGCGCCAGCAGCTCCGATCTTCCGATAGGTTCAAGCTGGTCGCGTTCCTCAAAGTAGTTGCGCATGACAAGCTCGACTTCGGCGAAACGCTGGCTTGCCAGATTCCGGAGCGCCAAGAAAAAGCTGCAAACCTCCTCGTCAGCCGGGCGATAGAACACCCTGGTGCCGTCTCTGCGCGTAGTGACAAGCCTCGCTTCGCGCAGGACCTTCAAATGTGCCGATGTGTTGGTCACTCCCATCGCGGCCGCGCTTGCGAGAACCTCGACACTCCGCTCACCCTGGCACAGTAAATCGAGGAGTTCGATGCGCTTCGGGTTGGCGACAGCCTTGCCGATCCGCGAGAACTGTTCATACAGGCCGTCTTTGATGACTCTGCCTGGACTCGATGAGACGCTCACTTTGGCCTCGCAATTCCATGGAATAATGGAATACGGACATTATCATCAGGCTCATTCTTGCGCAAACGTTCTGTTTGATCGCGAGGGACACGTCTGGTGTGATGTCTATAAACGCCGCTATCGTCGAACGACACCAACAGATTGGGACAATGCCATGGGCGGACTACCAGGATGAACGCTGAATATTTCGAGGAGCTGACGTCGTTGCTGGAACAGGCGCGTCCTGGGATCGTCGAGACGCTGGGGCTCGAATTTAAGGGTGTCTTTGGTGCGGTGGGTGGCTACGTTGGTGACAGCATATTTATCACCTGCGGGCGGTTTGGTGTGGCGGTGCGGCTCTCCCCTGACGCGCTCGAACGCGTCTTCGAACAGGATGGTGTCGAGCAGCTTCGATACTTTCCGAAAGGTCACATCAAGAGAGAGTACGCCGTGTTGCCAGGCTGGCTACTGGAGGATTCGGCGCATTTTGGGTCCATCGTGGATGACAGTGTTGCGTACGTGCGCTGCCTGTAGCAGCGCCGACGGCATCGACGTTCTCTGTGCCACCAATCAACCGCATGCGACCCAGATCGAAAAAGCGCGGACCCAAACACCCCAAACGTTGCCTGCTACGGCACTAGGACGATGGGCCGTGTCTTGGAGGAGTTGAGGTGGAGGCTGCTGGTTTTGCGTTAAACGGGGAGTTTTGGGTTTGCGTGTGACTCAGGGAATTAGGTTAGGGTGATGGCGCTCACTGAAATTCCCCAGGGTTGCTCGTTGAAGTTCCTCACCTGGGTTGGGTTTGAAGGTTAGTTGTTTCCTCCTTTCGGTCGGAATTGTTGGTTGCGGGCTTGGTGGGCTCTGAGTCGGTAGGAGTCGCCGTCGATGTTGAACACGACGCTCTTGTGCAGTAAGCGGTCGAGCATGGCGGCTGCAATGGTGGTGTCTGTGAAGATGTCTCCCCACGACGCGACACCGCGGTTGGTGGTCAGGATGATTGAGCCTTTCAGGTAGCGTCTTGCGATGACTTGGAACAAAGCTGCGGCGTCTTGTGCTGGCATGGGGAGATAGCCCAGTTCGTCAACGATGAGGACGCCTGACCCGGAGAAGAACCGCATCGTGGCTGCCCATCTCCCTTCGAGCGCGGCTTTGCGGCACCGGGCTGCAAGGTCGGCTGCTGTGGTGTAATACACGCGATGCCCGGCATCGATGGCGGCGTGTCCCAGGGCAATTGCGAGCATGGTTTTGCCGACTCCGGGCGGGCCGATGAACAGCACGTTGGTGGCGTTGTCGAGGAAACGGGCTGTTGCGAGTTCCCGGATCAGCGCTTCGTCGATCGATGGTTGCGCGGCGAAGTCGAAATCGTCAATGGTCCATGGGGATGGGAAGTTCGCTAGGCGCATCCGTGTGTCCCAACGGCGCTGCTCGGTGGCTTCAACCTCGATTGTGAGTAACTGCTCAAGGAACTCGGTGTGGCCGATGTTGGTGTCACGGGCAGCGTCGAGATGGGCAGGGAGCGCCTCGGCAGCGGCACCCAACTTGAGATACGCCAGGTGGCTACGGAGTTGTTGATACGAAGAGTCCTTGTTCACAATGCACCGTCCTGGTTATCAATGAACCGTTGATAGGTGCCCAGGTCGATAACCGGACCTGCAGGGTCGCTGCCGGTGATCTGGGCTGCGATTGCTGACGCTGCACCTGTGGGGGGACGGTTCGGTTTCTTCGGGCACGGCCGATCAGTGGTGAACGCTGCCAACACCACATTCTCCAACGCTGCGGTGTGTTGCGGCAACCTGACAATCCGACCGACACCACGGGGTGCAATCCGGTGGGTCGCAACCGGTGTGCCCGCAGCTGAGATGATGATCAACTCGTCAGATCCCAGACGCTGCTTGACTTTCACCTCGCTGCCCACGAGTGCCGGAGGCACCGAGTAGCGGTTCCCGTCAACAGACACCAGAGCGTTGGCGGCAACGATGCGGGTCATCGTTCCTTCTGCGGGGTATGGCATTGGGGGGAGCCCGAGCAGCGGCTCGGTGGCTCCGAGTACACCGACCGTCGTGTCGCCACGGCGCCGGGCGTCACCGACCATGGAACAGAATCGGTCCAGGGACGCTTGCGCGTCGGCAAGGTTCGTAACGTCGAGGGTGCGCCACCAGCGTTGCGTCAGGAAGTGGATCTGTTTCTCGACAACACCTTTCCGGTTCCCCCGCCGCGGTGGGCACGGCACCACTGTGACCCCGTAATGCTTCGCCACCGGCGTAAACGATGCCTGGAGTTTCCCGGTGGTCGGGTTGATCACGGTCGCCATCCGATCTGTCCGCCACACCTTCGGGGTGCCGCCAAGGCGGCGCAGGATCTCATCGATGCCCTCAACGAGGTGCGGCTGATCCTCGCAATACGAGAGCCACGCCCGGGCCTTAGACGAATGCGACAAGACACCCACCAGCATCGACACATCCGTTGTTGGATCCCACGGACATGCCCCCAGTTCGTCCCAGTCCCACTGGATCTCCTCCCCCGACGGATGATCGATAATCACCGTTGCACGGCCCTTCACCCCACTACAGGCTTCACAATGCGGACGCAGGCGCCGTTCACGGAGTTTGCGGGTGAACGTCGGATACGAACGGTCATACCCAAGGCGTTGCACCTCGTCGAACAACACCGTTGCCCACACACCGTGATCATCCGACAAACGCTGCCGTACATATGCTTCGATACGATCAAACGGATCCTCCTCCATCTTGACGCGCACGCCTGGTTGGCGCACACCATCGAGATACGCCCGGATCGTCTTGCGGTCTCTCCCGGTATGGCGGGCAATCTCAGAGACCGACCAACCCCTCTTCTTCAATGCATGAATCTCCACGTCTTCCTCCTGTGTCAACATCAGGGAGGGCTCCTCTCCTCGCCGGCGTGTCGTTGCTGACAGCCAGCTTGGAGAGGGCCCCACCCAATGACGGGTATTCCTCTAGGAGGTGGGGAATTTCAGTGAGCAGGTCTGGGGAGTTTCAATGAGCGT
>JADFQA010000051.1 GCA_022562055.1 Acidobacteriota bacterium
AATGGTTGAACGGCTCGCCACCGAACACGGAGCCGCCGCCTATGCCAAACGCAAAACCACCGTCGAGACGGTCTTCGGGAACATCAAAGCCAACCTCGGGTTTCGGCGATTCTCGAACAGAGGACTCGATGCAACGTCAAGTGAGTGGCGACTCGTGTGCACCGTCCACAACCTGCTCAAAATCCACCGCCAGAGACTCGCAGCCATCTAAACCCGGAACAAGGATCGACGCGGCCTAACCCAGACACGCCAAAAACCCCCGCTCGGCGGCCATCTATGCGACAGCCCCCGACGCAAGGGGTTCTCTCGTTGAAGTCTGCGACTGTTGCAGAGTCGCCTCGAAGAATCCTGGTGAAGTCTTGGTCGGGTGGAAACGTCGCAGAAGAACTCGACGAGGTTGGCCCTTCCAAACGGCCTGGGACTACGTCGAGAGCGGCTAGGAGGTGTATGAATTGCGGCTGTGCCGGAATATCGTTCATGGCGAATCCTGTCATACTCATTCGATGAAACTTCGAAGGAGACAAATTAGTGAGTGACGAGTACCGCCGTGAGCGGGAGGTCATGGCGGTTGAGTCGTCCACCGGCCTCGGAGCTGTCGCGCATCGCAGGCAGCTTCGGGTGGGCGGAGTCCAGATCGCTGGCCGGCGGCGGAGACCATCGGGCGAGAAGGCGCCGCTCCCGCGTGAGTTGAAGCGCAGCGGGCGTTTCTGGCTCATTGTGGGATTCGTCCTGACGGTGCTGTGGATCACCCTGTTCGCTTTCCCGACGACTACGGAGTGGTGGGGACGGGTGGATCACCGCGTCCTCGACTGGTTCGTCGACATTCGAAACGACACGCTGACCAGAGTCATGAAGGCGGTCAGTCTGCTCGGTTCGCTGTGGTTCATTCGCCCGCTGCGGTGGGTCACCATTCTGGTGCTGGCCTACTTCCGTCGGTGGCGGGCCATGATCGGCGTGGCGATTGCCTTCATTGCAGTCGACTCGTTGCAGCGCGTGCTGGTACCCCAAATCGGCCGAACCCGACCTCTCGTTGAGATCATCGGGAATTGGGCTGGCTACTCGCATCCGTCGGGGCCGGTGGTGTTGCTTGCGGTGACCGTGGTGGTTGCCGGCTTCGCCCTGATCCCGATCGGGAAGTGGCGAGATCGCTGGTTCGTCGTATCGGGAACCTTGATCGCCGTTCTGGCTGTGTCGCTTGTATATCTGGGAACTGACCATCCATCGGATGTCATTGTCGGCGGGCTGATCGGACCTATGATCGGTGTCCTCGTGTTCCGGTGGGTAGCTCCGGAGTCGATCTTCCCGGTGACGTACGGTCGTGGCCGTACCGCACACCTTGATGTCACGGGCCGGCGCGGCGAGGCGATCAAGACTGCGATTCAGGAACAGTTGGGTCTCAATATTCTGTCGATCGAACCGTTCGGTCTTGAGGGATCGGGTGGTTCTACGCCACTGCGGATCGAGTGCGAAGCCGCCCCGGGTGGATTCCTTTTCGCAAAGCTGTACGCACAGAGCCACCTGCGAGCCGATCGGTGGTACAAGACTGCGCGAACGATCCTCTACGGGTCGCTTGAGGACGAGGTTGGTTTCGCAACAGTCCGTAGGCTGGTCGAGTACGAGGACTACATGCTGCTGAAGATGCAGGACGCTGATCTGCCCTCACCCTGCACGATGGGCTTCGTGGAGATCACGCCTGAGCGGGAGTACGCCATCGTTACCGAGTTTCTGCAGGACGCCAAGGAAATGGGCGATGTCGATGTCACCGACGAGATCATCGATGAGTCCCTGGTCATCGTGAGGAAGCTCTGGGATGCTGGCTTGGCTCACCGCGATATCAAGCCGGCGAACGTGATGGTGAGTGACGGCAGGGTAGTTCTCATCGATCCGGCATTCGCCACCATTCGCCCGTCTGCATGGCGCCAAGCGGTGGATCTTGCCAACATGATGATCATCCTCTCGCTCAAGACTTCGGCGGACTATGTGTACGAGCGGGCATTGCATCACTTCTCTCCCGATGACATCGCAGAAGCCTTCGCTGCCATGCGGAGCGTGACGATTCCTTCTCAGAGCCGATCATCTCTAGCTCTACTCAAGCGAACCGAAGGCATCGATATCGTCGCACGGTTCCGCGAGCTGTCCCCTGCGCGAGATCGGATCAGCCTGCAGCGCTGGTCGTGGCGCCGTGTGAGGTTGACAGTCGGTGCGGCCTTTGGCCTCCTATTCGTCATCAGTCTTCTCATCGACAACTTTCGGACGGGTGTGATATGAGTCGACGACTGATGCTCGTGGCCGCCATGGCGATGGTTGCAGCGGCTTGTGCGAATCCACTCGGAAGGTCCGTTCCCGAGTGCGACACGGTGCGGGGATCGATGGTGCTCCAAGTGCAGTCGGTGCCCGGGGCGGCTTACGTCTCCTGTATCAACAGTTTGAAGACCGGGTGGTTGTACAGAGATCTCGAAGCAAGAAACGGACGCTCGGTCTTCTGGCTGGATTCCGATCGGCTCGGCGACACCTTTATCACTGTCGAGACCGTGCTCTCATGTGACGTGGGTGGGGCAACCGAGTCGGAGTTCGAGGCCCCATCGGTCCGGTTGTTCAAGGATGTCGTTTCGGTAACGACAATCGAAATCGTGCTTGTGCCGGAAGGGACTTTCGGCCAAACGCTTGAGTACGTGGCTGAGATATCGACCGAGCTTGAGGCAACCACGATTAAGGACCGCGCGATCGAAGTATCTGTTGCCCTGGTCAACGACTCGACCGCAGCCCGTGTCAGCAGGGCGGCTGCCGACGGGGCGCACGTCATCATCATCAGTGTGCGTGACGCTGAGGAAGGGACTCTGACCCTCCTGGTGAACGGTCAGACGCAAGAGCGCAAAGGCGATCTCGATCAAGCGATCGATGCGATTGAGGACGCCGAGCCACGCCCGAGCTACCGCGGAAACTGGTACTTCGTGTTCGACGGCGGCTGCGTCGTGTACACGTTTGACGCTGAGGGTTCCGGTGTCGATACGATCGAGAGTGACATCGGCCTCGCGCTCGGCCTCTTCGACGCTAACGCCTTGCGGCAGACCGCCAGGGACGCCGGATTCAACCTTCCGTGAGCCGCGCCGGTGACGCTGTGGATTCGAGGCCGAAGGTAGCTGTCTGGAAGCGCCTGCTTCAGGCTGGTGTCTCCCTCGTGATCGTCGTTGGGATCTTTGCCGGGGTCATGCCTCGTATCGCCGACTATGGGGACGTGTTCGACACGATCCGTGCTATGACCAACCTTGAGGGCGGATCGCTGGTCCTCATCGGTCTGTGGAACCTGGCTACCTACTGGTTCGTTCTGACGGCCGCGCTGCCGGGGCTGCGCCTGAGAGAGGCAGCTGTCGTGAATCAGGCGTCGACCGCTGTGTCGAACACACTGCCAGCTGGCAGCGTCATCGGAGTCGGCGTGTCCATCAGCATGCTCACATCGTGGGGATTCAGAATCGGTTCTATCGGCCGATCGGCCTTTGTGACGGGCATCTGGAACAACTTCGTCAAGCTGGGGATGCCGGTTCTCGCGCTGTCGCTGCTTGTGCTCGAGGGCGATGTGACGCCGGCGCGTTTGGCGGCCGCAACGATCGGGATCGCGGTATTGGTCGGTGCGGTGGTCCTGTTCGCGTTGGTGCTTCGAAGCGACAACCTGGCAAGGGCGATCGGTCGCGGGCTAGGCCGCCTCGTCGATCGGGCGCGCCGACTGTTGCGCAAGGAGGAGGTCGGCGGCTGGGATGGACGCGCATCGACGTTCCGAACGGACACGATCGGGATTCTCAGACATCGCTGGTTGTGGCTGACCATTGCGACGCTCGTCAGCCATTTCTCTTTGTACCTTGTCCTACTTGTTGCCCTGCGCCATGTGGGTGTCTCCCAGGAGGAGCTCGGTTGGGTCGCGGTACTCGCAGCGTTTTCATTCGTCAGGCTGATCTCGGCGATTCCACTGACGCCTGGTGGCGTCGGGGTGGTCGAACTCGGCTATGCCGCTGTCATGACCATTGGCCTCGACGATCCGACCAGCGCCAAGGTCGTGGCCGCGATCTTGGTTTTCAGAGCCGTTACCTACCTCCTGTCGATACCTCTCGGCTTGTTGTCATATGTCGTTTGGCGAGTGAATACGAGTTGGAAGATGACAGATGAGGATCGCGATCTCATGATCGGCGATGCCTACGTGTTCGACCCGGAGCCGTCGTGACATCCGTCATAGTCACGTCGCGCTCTGAAGGCGCCGCACTATGACTACGACGGATTCCGACGGTTGGCGGCGGCGACTCGAGTCTAGGCCCCTTCTGGCTGACCATCCCATCGCGTTGCGCATCACGCTCGCACTTTGGGTTCTTGGCGGTGCGCTATTCATCGCGCTCGCCGTGCCGGTCCTCGAAGCGTTCGTGCAAGGTGTCGACGTCGTCGTACACCAACTCGCTGTCGATCTCGAGTTCTCACCGGCCGTGCGGATGGCTGTCGGCCTTGACTTCCTGGGAGGCACATGGGTCACCGTGCCGGTCATGATCCTTGTCGGTGCCTACCTCGCGTGGCGCAGGCGATGGGAAGGTGTCATGTACTGGGGACTGTCCATGTTGGTCTCCCAAATATTGATCGGGACGACGAAGGCTGCCTACGAGCGGTCGAGGCCGCCTCTCTCGCTCGTCGAGACGACTGGGTTCTCGTTCCCTTCGGGTCATGCTGTCGCTGGCGCGGCGATTGTCATCGCGCTGGTGATCGTGCTCGTTCCCGCGGGACTGAGGAGGAGGAACCTTGAGATGCTCGCCGCGGCTTTCGCCGTCATCATGGGTCTCAGCAGGGTCTATCTCCGTACCCACTGGCTTTCTGATGTCGTCGCGGGCGTCGCTCTCGGCGCTGCCGTCGCGGTCGGCGTCGCGGTAGCGATGCATTACGTCGTGCTGTGGGAGAGTGACCGGTCGAGCGGGGAGCGGTCACCGTGATACTCCGTCGCCTGAAGTCGATTCTTGCTGCACTCATGGTGATTGTGGCGTCGTGTGGCAGTGGCGAGTTGTCGGTGACGGAGTACGTCGAGGAGGTCAACGCCATTGTGAACCGGGCGAGTCAGCGCTATGAGGCTCTCGCTTCGGACGGGAAGGGAGCGGTCCTGGTTGCTAGCGGAGCTCGACTCGTCGACTTCACGCCCCAGGATCTGTCTGAGGCATTCCAAGGGGTGAGGGAACTCGAAGGCGAGCTTGAGAGAGCGATCGGTGAAATCGACCCTCCCGCCCAGATCGCTGACCTGCATGAACTCAGATGATGGCTTCTTCGCTGCCCAGGAGGCGATGGCTGCTAGGGCGAGAACCGCCATGAGCTGGTCAGAACTCTCTGAGAGTCCCGAGATGGAGGCGTACAGAGCGGCGCGCGCCAAAGACAAAAGTGAGTGCGAGGAAACCGAGGCAGAGTTGAACGCAATCGCGGAACAACGCGAGGCCTTCGCGGACACGCCTTGGGTTCCTGGTGAGCTGAAAGGCGTATTTCAGGCTGCTCTCGGCTGCAGCGGCTATCCAGAGCATCCCGAAGACGTGTATCGCCCATAGGGTCGTACGGTCGCGGGCCCGCGGGCCGAAAGCCCATCGGCCCGACCAGGAGTGCGATGACGGCGGTCGGAGGAATGCGGATCGGAGGATGGCGTTGCGTGGTGTATGGGCTTGTGCATGTCTGGCGCTGTTCTTACTTGGTTCTGACCTGTCCATCAGAGTCCCAAATATCCGACTTATGCAGGGTCCGAGGCAGTGTCCCGTTGAGTGGTGTACATGAGGTTGTGCCTCTCAGCGGTTGTTTGTCATGTTAGGCGGCGGGGAGTTCGGGTGTGTACAGCGTGGTGACCTCTCTGGGTGGTTGTCCGATCTGGTTCATGGATCCTTCCGATAGGTAGCGTTTGTCAGCGGTCTGCCATTCGTCGTGGGTTTCGGCCAGGACGGCTCCGACGAGTCGGATCACGGAGGCGTCGTTGGGGAAGATCCCGACGACTCTCGAGCGGCATTTAATCTCTTTGTTGACCCGCTCGAGCGGGTTCGTTGACGCGATCTTGGGCCAGTGCGCCTGTGGGAACTTCGCGTAGGCGGTGACGTCGTGTTCAGCGTCGGAAAGCAGTTCAGCCGCTTTCGGGTACCGTGTTTCGAGCATCGCGATGACCTGCCGGAGCTGGTGACGGGTGGATTCGGCGTCGGGTTGCACGAAGATGGTCCGCACGGTCGCTCCGATCATCTGTTTATGGCTCTTGGGGAAGTGGACATTCCCAAGAGCCACACGGTGACCCCTCAAACAGAAGGACCAACCCCAATTTCCACCACTTCACGGGACACATACCTGGTCTTCCCGTGACGGGGCCATCTATCTGGGTCTAGCCCACTCTATGCAGACACCCCCTATTCGGGTACTAACGTCTAGATCTACTCATATTGTGCGACGCAGAGCGCCTCGAGTTCGGCCGTTTTCTCTTGTAGCTCAACGGTTCTTCGCTCCAGGATGGAGTTCAAATAGTGTCCCGTCAGGTCCGCCCGGGTCGCGGTCTCGGTGCGCGTGGGTTCTGTTCGCCGGGTTCGCGACCCCCGTCGATCTTTAGCGATTGGAGAGTGTGGATCTGCGGCTCTGGATAGTTTCGAGGCGGCGCCGCGTGGCGGGAGTGAGCTGGGGATCTGTTGGGTAGGCCCAGGTGCTGGTTTCTTGTGTTGTCGCGGTGAAGAACGTATCGAGTTCCATGAGTAGGCGGGTGGTGATGTCGATGGTCATGGCAATCACGTGGAGCCGCTCGGGGTACTGCCGCCGTCCGTTGAACTCGAGGCGCTCTTGACCTGGCCCCCCGATGTCTTTTTCGAGCATTGAGAGGGGTCCACCTTCTGCCAGGTATTCGTCGACGATATCGACCATCTCGTCCAACATTTCCCGGGCGGTCCTGCCGGCGTTATCCATGGACGCCGCCAGGTCAGCAACGGTACCCTGATCTCCGTAGAACAGGCGGAGGATGCCCTCGATCTCAAAGCGGGGCGCCTGCGGTTTTGTGCTCAGCCAATCTCGCAGGGCTTCTCGACCTTGACGAGTGATGGTGTAGCGCTTTCGGGTTCTCTTGCCGGCTGGTTCGTTCTCGACGGTCGCCCATCCCCGACTAACCAGACGCTTCTGCTCTCGATACAGGTGCCCCTCAGACGACGGCCAGACGTATCGGAGGCTCCTCCGCACCTGATGGGTCAGTTCATACCCGGTCCAGGAACGGACAGCCAGCAACCCAAGGAGACCATATGTAGTTGCGGAGTTCTTCTTCGTCATTGAGTCCATACTACTCGCAATGCGAGTAGATATGCTGTATGTTGTAGATGGACACGCCGGTTGGGGCAACCGTGTGCAAAACAACAGAAGGGAGCCAGGAAGCTATGGGTGTTGGAACACTCCGCTGTGTGGTGATCAACGTCACCGATCTGCCGCTCGCCTACAGATTCTGGGGAGCAGTTACCGGACTCGAAGTCATCGGTTCAGAAGACGGATGGCATGACTGGCTTGGATATCTGGGAACGAAGAACCCGTGGAGACACGAAATCACCCTTCAGAGGATCGACACCTCCCCACTAGAGATCCAGGCACCTTCGGCCGACAAGCCGAATCAAGTTCATATCGACATCACGCCAAACAACGGCATCGACCAGGCGATCCAAGAAATCATCGAGTTGGGTGGCAGCGTCAAGAAGCCGCCAAGCCTCTACCCCAGACCCGGATCGCGTGGAGACGATCGGCCACTCATCGACTGGGCAGTCATGCAAGACCCGTTCGGCAACGAGTTCTGCCTCGTCGACAATCTCACCCTCGACCAGTCGACTGCAGCCACGGACGCCGTCGACGCCTCCACGGATGAGCAATGGAGAATCGCAGCGGGCGTCACGTCCTAGGACGTTGGGAATGAGCTACCTTGGATCGATGACGTAATGATGGTCGATGGTGGCATCGGCGGATCGTTTCTGACGGGTGTCCTCGCAGCGAACAACTCCAAAGCGCAGGAGGTCGTCGTCATCCTTGATTCGTGCATGAGCGGAGCGCTCGGTCAGTTGCCGCAGCTCGGGTCCGAGAAGGCACACCTGCGAGAAGGCGTGGCCGTCTTGACAGCCAGCCGGTCCGGTCAGGCGTCGGTCAAGAGCGGCAGTCGGGGGCTGTTCACAGAGTTGGTGTGCGGTGTGCTCCAAGTCGGCGGCGCTGATGTCCTCGGTCAGGTGACGGTCGCTTCCATTTATGCGTACGTTGAGGAAGCGCTCGGGCCTTGGGACCAACGCCCACTATTCAAGGCTCACGTTTCGAAGTTGGTACCGCTCCGCACCGTCCAGGCGGTGGTGCCTTTGGCCACGCTCCGGCTCCTACCCCGCTGGTTCGCCAATCCGACCGCGCTCTTTCCACTTGACCCATCCTTTGAAGATACCGAAGAGCCCAGGAACCCAAAGAACGAGGAGACGTTCAAGAACCTCCAAACATGCCGTGCAGCAAAACTGGTGGAACCGGTCGGCGAGGATCACATGTACTACGCAGCCATGAACTCGACTGGATGCCAGTTGACTGCGCTTGGGCGCAGATATTGGCGGATGGCGCAAGAGGACAAGTTGTGAAGCTAGGAATCACGGGTCACCAGAACCTTCCACCTCAGGTCATCACCGAGATCAAGGGTGCGATCCGGAACCTCGCCAGCGTAGAGCAGATTTGCCTGGTTGGGTCGCTCGCCGTCGGCGCCGACCAAGTCGCAGCCGAGGAAGTCCTCTTGCAAGGTGGTCTTCTCGAGGTTGTCGTGCCGTGCGATCGGTATGAGTCGATCTTCGCCGACGGGAGTTCGCTTGAGACCTACCAACGCCTGATTGCTCAGGCCACAGCCGTGTCCGTGCTCCCTTTCCCCGAGCCGAGCGAGGCGGCGCTTATGGCGGCCGGAGTCGTGGTCGTTGAGAGATCCGACCAAGTCCTGGCAGCGTGGGATGGCGAGCCGTCGCGCGGTCTTGGAGGTAATTCCGACGTTGTGCGATATGCGAAGCGGGAGCACAAACCAGTTACCAATGTGTGGCCCCGGGGGCTTGAGCGCGAATAGTGTCGATCATGCATGATCGTTGCGATGAGCGTATGTGTGGTTCAACCCAGAACAATGTCATAGCCACATCCTGATCCCTGGATACGGCCATGCGCGATACGATTGTCCACCACACTTCGTCGCGGCTCGATTGAAGGTCCCCGCTGGTCAGAGCGGGGCGGCCCTCTGAAGGGGCATGTTGTAGGCGTTGCCTATGTCGCGACCCGTTCTCCGACGGGGGTTACGTTTCTCGATACCTGGTTCTCAGGACGCGCATAGGACGCGGTTTGTTGAGAAACGCTACGAATTGAGGAGTGCCAATAAGTAGTGAAACCCGTAGTATGTAAGCGTTTCTGCCGATTCGGCAGGTCACATACCTCCCCTGACGTGCCTTCACACGGCAGGGGTCGCCGCTTCAAATCCGGTATCGCTCGTCACGCGGAAACGCTGGAAGCGCTGCGCCCACAGCAGCTCCAGGGGGTTGAGTCATGCCATCTTCCTAAGTGTCGATACACTCCGAATCACGGCGTCCCGCGGCCCACACTGCGGATTCCACGAGCAAGACGAATACGGGGTAGCGACAGGACATGAACATTGGGGATCTACGGTTCGCCGTGAGGAGGGGGCAACCCGAACCTTCGCGGGCGGAGCGCACGCCGACGGTGGCGGCTGGCGGTTCGTGGACCAGACACCGCCGAGACGCGCTCTGTTCAAGCTCAGAGCGACCCGAGCACGGCTGTACAACCTGCCGAACCCGACGCCCCCTCCGGCCCGTCCCGCCGAGTTTGTCGACACCCACTCGCGAGGTATGGTGCACCTATGCGACTGATTTACCTCGTACGTCATGGGCGCACCGCGTCGAACAGGCGGAAGCGAGTGATGGGTTGGCTAGACGAGAGCATCGAGCCAGCCTCCCAGGCGGATGCTGAAGCTGTAGCGAGGGCGCTGGTCGACGAGGATGTCGGTTCCATCGTGTCGAGTCCCCTGCACCGGGCGTTGGCGACGGCGGCTCCGCTTGCAGCGTTGGTCGGCCTCGAACCGCGGATCGACGACCGCTTCGGCGAGATGCATGTGGGCCCGTGGGAGGGCTTGTCCGAGGACGAGGTCGCCGCCCAGTGGCCTGCCGAGTGGCAGGAGTGGCGGACCGAGCCACACAGGTTGCAGCTCCGCGGTCGAGAGACGTTGGCCGACCTGAACGTACGGGTAGCCGAAGCGCTCGAACAACTCTCCTCCGAATCAGTCGTTACCGGCGCTGCCGTGGTGTTCACCCACGACGCGGTGGTGCGGGCCGCCGTCGCCTGGGCGCTCGGTACGGGGCCGGAAATCTACCGCCACGTCGCGGTCGCCAACTGCTCGATCACGACGGTGCGCATCGTCGACGGCCTTCCTCACCTCCTGCGGACGAACGACATCGGCCACCTCGACGGGGCCCGGGGCCAGGGGTGACTCCTCGGGCGTGGACCTCGTTACGTACCCGTACCCGTTCCCGACGCTCACCGGCAAGCGGCGAGCGCGCACAACCTGGTGGGCAACCGCCGCCAGAGAGGTGACCACCGCAATACCGCTTCCGGCGAAACTATCGGGGTGACCGGGCCGGGCGAGCCCGATGAACCGAAGGCCCGCAGCCTCGGCGATCGCCGCGTCACGCATCGCATCGCCGACGAAGAGCACGTCGCTCGGCGCGACACCGATCAAGGCCGCCCACTCCGCGAGCTGCTCTGCCTTGGGGTGGTCAGGCCGCCACCCGTCGATGGCCGTCGCGAGTTCGGACAGCTCATGGCGTCGGCAGAATCGCTGGACGAGCTCACTCCGAGTGCTGCTGCACACCAGGATGGGCACGCCGGCGCGACGGAGCCGGGCAAAGGCCGGCCCGGCGTCGGCGAACGGTCGACAGCCATCAATAAGGGCCTCCTTCTCAGATTCGAACCAGGCGGCGACCTCGTGGGCGTGAAGATGGCCCGCAGTGATGACGTCGAGCTGGGTACGAAAGTCGTCGCCGGCGGTCGCGAGGTAACGGCGAGTCGCCTCGCTCCGCGCCAAACCGAACTCGGCGGTTAGCAACGAGGTAGCGAGATCAGTGAGAACGCCCATGGTGTTAGCCACGGTGCCGTCGAAGTCGAACGCTACAGCACGGACCCCCAGGTAGTTCGAGCCGGGGCCTTCCGCCCACCACGACGCCCGCAGCCGCACGCTGATTATCCACATAGATAGTACCCCAATCACCGCCATGGCGACGAATAGAGCACCGGCGTGGATCGCCGCACCGAGGGCGCCGAGGGTCACGATCAGCAACCGCAGGTCGCGACCCCGGCCGCCCGCGACGAGGGCACCGTGGTAGTGATGGTCGAGGTCGGTGGCCGCCTTGGCTGTGGTGTAGCTGACCAGCAGGTGTCCGACGATGGTCACGCCACTGACGACGACCACGATCGATACTTGAGCCGACCCGAATACATTAGCGAGGTCGTTGCTGGTCGCGAGGTAGACGGCCGCGCCCGTGAACAGGAGCCCGTCGGCGACACGATCGAGCACCGCATCGAAGAAGCCGCCGAAACGCGACGAACGGTGGGTTAGCCGGGCGACTTCGCCGTCACTGCCATCGAGCACGCTCGCCAGTGTGACCAGGACGGCAGCGAGCAACGGAGCGTGGGCGACGAACGCCGCAGCCGCAGCCGCGGCCGCGGCGAACGCGACAAGCGTGATCTGGTTCGGCGTGATCGTGGGGATCGCACGGAGCAGCGCCGGGGTCACAAGCCGCTGCGATACAGCGCGGTTGAGCCTCGCCGCCACCGCACCATCAAGGGCTTTACCGGTGCCCCGGAGGAGGAACCGGTTGCCCCTGCGATAGTCGGTTGAGGTGTCGACATCGAACCACCATTCGTCATCGACCAACTCCAAGGCCCGGGCAGCACCGGCGTCGGCCACCACCTGTATGGCGCCGGCGAGTGTGCTATCGCCGTTTGCGGACGCTTCCTTCACCGCGTCGAACAACGCCGGACTACAGACAAACGCCCCGACATCGAACGCGTCGTAGTCGGTCAACGTCTTGGCGATAGCCTCGACCTGATCACCGATGAGTCGAACTTTCATGGCGTCGGCGGCATCAACGCCAACGGCGCGGCCCAGCGACCTGTCGATAGCCGCGACCACCTCGCCCGGCGCGACCGCGGTCTCCCGGAGACGTCGCAGGAATGCCGGTGCGAAGACGTGATCAGCCATCACCAGCGCAAACGGTGCTTCCCCGACGGCCTCCCTTGCTGCGAGCACCGAGAGCCCGTTGCCATCTCGATACCTCTCGTTGTGCGCCACCACTACGGCCACTCCGCGTCGGCGACTCACCTCAAGTGCGTGCCGCGCGACGCGATCACCCTGGTGGCCGGTGACCACGACAACCTCGTCGAAGCCAGCCTCGTGTGCGGCAACGATTGAACGCTCGAGCAGGCTCAACCCTCCGAGCCGCACTAATACTTTCTCGGTCCCCCTGCGCCGGAGTCTCGACCCGAACCCGGCAGCCAACACCACCATCCGGCGCGGACGCATTTCCGCTCCAAAACCTCCGGTCATATCCTCCGCGCTGGGACCACTGCGTGCCTCCTTCGTGCCAAGTCAAGCCAACCCACACTACCCTTGGCGTTCGGGTGTGAAGTCGTCGGTCCTGATCTTCGAACTCAGCGGCCATGGCCGTGAGGTTCTGCGACCACTCAACACCTCGGAGATCTATCTGACATGCTGGTGTCGCGCTCACTCAATTCGAGCATGTACGTGCCAACGTATTCCGGCGTGCCTAGCCAACCTGCATGCAGCGACCGCGTACGGTCCCGACCGGAACAGCCAACGCACCATGGCGGCCGTCACACATCCGAAAACTGTACCGACGCGCGGCGGAATTGGCTCCCAGGCGCGATGTTGGTTCACGGGTTTCTGAGAGTCCGTGTCTTGGTCTCCAGCTCAAGGGTGTGTCGCCTCGGCCCGGTGTCAAATTGTTCAGAGAGTTGGCGCACGAAAGCACCCCGGAAACGGTCACATGGCAACGCTATGTGCCACTTCGAGGACAACGCGGAATCGGTGTGTCTCGCTGCCGACGCCTTGTATAGGTCAGTATTGCGACCTATAACCTATCCATATGAGCGACACGCTTCCGTTCTCTGAAGTCAAGGCCCACCTCTCGGAACTGGCCGACCGGGTCGAACGTCAGCACGACCGCATCTTGGTCACTCGCAACGGACGACTCTCGTTCGTCCTATTGAGCCCCGACGACCTCGAGTCCCTCGAAGAATCCCTGGATATCCTCGAGAACGACGACCTGAGGGAGTCGCTTCGACGATCGCGATGAGATGCTGAGCACGGCAAGCGACTGCGTCTCCAGGACCACGTCTGAGGGTCTCCGTCATCTCAACAAGCTCCTTGAGAAAGTGCGACACGCTGCACTGGAGTCCATCTTCGGGCCGATCGCCCACAACCCAAACCGTCTCGGCAAGCCGCTGGTTGGCGAACTCGAGGGTCTCTGGTCGGCGCGGCGTGGCGGTTACCGTATCATCTACGAGATCTTCGAAAACGACCAGGTCGTTCTGATTCACCGCGTGCAGCATCGCAGAGAGGCGTACCGGCCGCGTTGACCGCCTTTAACCGCACGACCGTGCGCGTTTCGTGTGCGATACGCTGGGAAACCATGCGAAACGGTGAGAGGTGTTCGGAACGTTTCCCCAGGTCAAAGCACATATGACCCGGTCAGAGAAATGGGGGCGCTGCGTTCGCAACGTAGGGGCCAGGGGTTCAAATCCCCTCACCTCCACGAAGAGAGAGGCGAAGAAACCTCAGCAATAGCTGGGGTTTCGGTGTGTCAGGCTCTATCCGCCGAACAGACGCCATACCCGGTTTGAGTGGCGTTCTTGGTTGAGCATCGATTCTGTGCTCC
>JADFQA010000052.1 GCA_022562055.1 Acidobacteriota bacterium
CAAACCCTCAGGAAGTCGCCGGTACGCCAACCGGTCACCTATCTCATTCATCACATGGACGTCGTGGTGGGCCTCAGCCCAATCATCACCCACAAAGATCATCGTCATCGTCGTTCCTCCGTTTCGTCGCCTCACTACAGAGCCGAAGGGAACCCGGCTGCAACCTAATGGATCAGTGCTCAACGGCACGACACCCCATGAGCGCTCAAGGGCAACCCTCACCAACCCGCCAGGGCACGATCTAGACTCAGGAATCCAAGTTCCAGGAGTCTGAAGTGCTCACCGGCGGGCGGCTCGGCAACCAGCCTGGCACACCAGGCCGGTCAACACCCATTAGGAGTCTGGGGCTACCCACAGCAGCGTGTCGGGATTGAACTGGGACCAGGCAAACCAAAAGGCTTGGTGCGAGACGACTGGCGTTCCGTCCTCAAGCTGTGCTGAGAAGCCGCCCCCGTTGCGCACTATCACAATTCCGCCGAACGACACCATGTCGTCGATGGCCAACACGGCTTCTAGGTCGGGAACCGAAAAGGCAATGGCCGTTTCGTCGGGCGCTTGCACGCCAACGACTTGTACTTGGGTGCCGAGCCGAGAATCGACATCACCGATTGGAAATATCGCACCGTTGTCATCGCGATCGCCCAACGGGTCGAGACGGTACGTGCGCCCGATGCCACCGTCCTCGGCGAGGATCGTGGTGTCGGGGTACGTAGCTTTCCAATCACCCCAGGTGCTCGTCACGACCGTAATTTGTTCGAGTGTGATGCGAGCTTCTCGCAGGGGTCCGGTGAGGGCGCGACCGGTGAACGTGTCGAGGATGCTCTTTGTGTTGAGGTCGTACATGACCTTGTTGGACCGAGTGAGAAGACCAGTCGTGCGAAGCACGGGTATCTCGATCTCGTCGGGCACCGAGTCGGTGAGATACGCCTGCGCCGAACCGCACAGCGTGCAGTAGGGAACACCGATGCGTCGTCCGCCGAGGGTGTCGTTGATCATCTCGTGAACCTCCATTTGATGTTTCGGGTAGGCCCGTGCCTCACCGTCAACGACAACGCCGAACACGAGTCGGTCGTCCGGGTACCAGTCACCTTCGGATGCCGGTGTGACAACAGGGTTATCGAGCGCGGGGATACAACCACGGGCGCACGGAAATGTGTCGCCAAAGGCCCGGTCGTCGATGAGGACGCCTCCCCACGACGTGAGACGCCAATCGATGTCAGCGTCGCGGTCGTCGAAAAACGGTTGCCACCCGGACTCGATGATGGCAAAGAGCCGGCCCTTGTAGTCAACGTAGCCAGGCGCAGCTGGCACGTCCCACGCGATCAACAAATCGGTGATCGACAACCACGGGTTGCGTTGGAACACCGGGTCCTCAGAAAGCTCGGACTCTGTGAGCACGCCAACGCCAGCCACCAGAGCATCGGTCGTTTCACCAAACCCGGTAAACCGCATGAGGTCCGCCAGCAGCCAGGCCAACCGAATATCGCCCGACGAACCCAGTCGGTTAAGAGTCCCGATGTCGACACCCGAGACGCCGAGTCCGGCCCACAACTCGTCAAGGTCAGCAAGGATTTCATCAGAAAACGGCCCATTCGGGACATCAACCTGCATTGCAGGGAACTCGTATCCGTACTGATTGCGAAGACCCGAAGCTATACGCGGGGTAATGATCTCGGTCGTGGTGGAACCTGATGCTTGCGCGTCATCGGCGACCGTCGTGGAAGCGTCGTGGGCTGCGGAACCCATATTTGGAGACGATCCACCAGAGCAAGCCGCGCTCACAACGAAAACGGCAGTTGCGAGAACGAGGAGGCGAAGGCGAGTATTCATCCGACAACGATACGATGGATCGGCGCCTACTTGTCCTTAACAATCTATGACGATGGGCACCCACAAATGGCGAAGCCTTGCGTCGGTGGTACTCGTCAGACTCACGACGCAGGTCCCTCCAACGAATCGGCATGGCACTTAACGCAGTTCGTCGCACGAAGATTCGTGCCGCAGAAGCGGGCGGAACACCAGACCGTAGGCAACACCTTCGCTTGTCCACGGGGTTCGAGTAGTGGCCTGCCCTAGAAGGTCTTGAAGCTGGTCCGCATCTTTACCTTCGATGGTGACACAGGTGCCGAAGCCTTCAACGCTGCCAAGTTCGGCCAGCGGCGCGAAAGGCCAATCCAAGACTGGCGACTCTGTCGGGACACCCCCGAACGGCCATGGGAAAACTGCGTAGGCGGTCACCTCGTACTCTGCGGACGGAGCCCCGTCGGCGAGTTCGCGCAGAAAGTCGATGAAGGCCAATGCCCCTTGACGAGCAGTGGCCTGCTCGGCTGTGAAACCAGACTGCTCACCACCGAACGAGCCGAGGCCGAGTGCGTAGATCTCTCCGGTCCGCGTCTCCCCTCCAACGGTGACGGTTATCCGTGTGGTCCCCGCATCTGCAACGGAGGCGGTGCCGTAGTCATCGAGCGGACTGAGAACACCACTCGACGCTGCTTTGTCGAGGATTGCCTGCATGGCGTCGTCATCGAATTGACCGGCAACAAGATTCGGTAGAGCCGGGCCGGGGAAGATGGCGATGACCGGTCCCTGAGTCACGACCGTACCATCGCCGTACACCACGATCTCCGGCATCTGCCCGAGGGCGACCTCTACGGGGAGGAAACCTCCGAAGTTTTCGACAATGACGAGCGGAGTCGCTGGGTTGCGGTCCCAGGACGACGGTGCCTGCGTTGTGGGTGATGATGTGTCAGAGGCGCCTCCGCATGCAGCTGCGGCAAGCGAGAGGACAACGATGATGGCAAGGTTCTTCATGCCGCTATGACGGTACACCGCAGACGAAAGGTTCCCCGCCAGTACGGACATTCGGGTCATGCCGAATCGTGTCTCGCGGCACCGAGTCGAACATCACAGACCCGATCCGGTAAAATGCGCTCTCATCGGTCTGAACCGAACGTGTGTCCCTAACCCCGATCAGCTCGGAGCCGGCGGCCGACATGCCCCATGAACCCAATAGCTCGATCGGTGATGCCGCGAGAACGGCGAACTTGAGGATTCGGGCCGCGCTCAGGGGAAAAGCCGCCGGGCAGAAGGATCAAAAACTCGGAGCGTTTCTGGGCGTGTTCACCCCGTCGATCCTGACCATTTTGGGGGTCATCCTTTTCTTGCGGACAGGATGGGTCGTCGGCACGATCGGCCTTTTGCCCACCCTCGCCGTTGTCGCCATTGCGAACGCCGTCACGTTGGTTACGGCACTGTCGGTGTCAGCCGTCGTCACGAATATGCGCATGGGCAAAGGTGGCGCCTACTACGTAATCTCCCGCAGCCTCGGGATCGAGGTCGGGGCAGCAATCGGTGTCCCGCTGTACCTCGCAATGACGTTTTCGGTCACGCTGTATGCGTTTGGGTTGGCCGAGAGCGCAAAGGTTGTTTGGGCGGACGCTCCACAACGACCGATCGCTGTGCTGACAATCCTCGCCGTGGCACTTATCGCAGCGCGTGGCGCCGGCGCTGCGCTTCGGCTCCAACTGCCGATCATGGTGGGAATCGTGTTGTCTCTCATCGCTCTTTTGATAGGGGCTCTGGGTAGTGCACCTGAAAGTGTGTCGCTGCTGGCGAGACCAGACACGGGCGGAGAGTTTTGGACAGTCTTTGCGATCTTCTTCCCCGCCGTCACAGGAATCATGGCCGGGATCAGTTTGTCCGGAGACCTGAGGAACCCGGCCACGGCCATTCCAAAAGGAACTATTGCAGCCGTACTCGCTGGTTTTGCGGTCTACGCCACCGTCCCGATCGTCCTGGCATACGCCGTGCCGGCGTCCGAGTTGGTATCGAACAACTTGATCTGGTTCGATCTTGCTGGGCCACTGTCCTTCTTCGTACTTTGGGGGTTGTGGGGCGCCATCTTCGCGTCAGCCGTTGGCAGTATCTTGGCGGCCCCGCGGACACTTGAGGCCATGGTCGACGACAGGGTGTTGCCGCCAGCCCTCGGTGCCGAGTCGAGATTCATCAAAGGACCCGGCGTCCCATTACTGATCAGCACGGGTCTCGCTCTTGGCGGCGTTGCACTTGGGGACCTCGACGCAATCGCTCCTCTCCTCACCATGTTTTTCCTGACAACATATGGAACCGTGAACCTCGTTGCAGGTCTAGAGGTGCTCAGCGGCGACCCGTCGTATCGTCCAACATTTCGAATGCCGTGGTGGGTGTCGATCGGTGGCGCCGTGGCGTGTTTTTCGGTGATGTTCCTCATCAATCCACTTGTTCTGCTCATTGCCCTCGTATTCGAGGCCGGGCTGTACGTGTTCATGCGGCGCCGTGCAATGACCGCCCCGTGGGGTGACCTTCGCCGCGGAGCGCTGATGTCTTTAGTTCGATCCGTGGCGATCAGACTTCACAGAATGCCGGAGGATCCGCGAAACTGGCGGCCAAACATTTTGCTCTTCGCCGGGGATGTCGACCGTCGACCAGATCTCGTGAGATACGCGGCGTGGCTTGCCCAGGAACGTGGCATTCTTACGGTCGTCAAGCTCCTGGTGGGACCGATTAGCGAGCTTGCCGACGATCGGGCAGCAGAGGAGGCGACCCTCCAGGCGGATCTTGATGAACTCGGCATCGTTGCATTCCCCGAGGTCAACATCGTCAAAGCCTTCGAATCGGGATCGGTTGCGGTCGCACAATCCAACGGCATTGCGGGGATCGATTCGAACACAGTCATGTTTGGATGGAGTGACAAACGTGAGCGCCAAGCGTCTGTACTGACCGTGATCGAACAGCTCGCCAGCCTCGGGAAGTCAGCGGTCATTGCCCGGGTCGTTCCCCGGCGCGCAAACGGTCGGCGTGGTGACATTCACGTCTGGTGGGGCGGACTCCAACAGAACGGGGACCTGTTGGTCTTACTCGCCCACCTACTATCGCTCAATGCAGAGTGGCGGGACAGCCGGATCGTCATCAACAGCATCGCAACGAACGAAACCGCCGTCGTGCACAACAGAGAGCTTCTTGAGCAGCTTCTTAGCGCGGCAAGGATAAAGGCAACGACAAACACGATTCTGAAACCCAAAGGCGCCACCGTTCCAGAGGTGATCCGCGAGGTGTCCAGAGGCGCCGGTGTCGTGCTTCTAGGTCTGCGGAGCAACGAGCCTGGGGAAGAAGCAGAGTACGCCGCTGGGATGGAAACTCTGATCGAACACCTGCCGACGGTGTTGTTTGTCCGCAACGCGGGGATCTTCCGAGGCGAGCTGCTTGGCGAAACAACCGAAACCCCGACGTCCGACAAGGACTGGGAGGAAGACGTCGTCGCAACCGACTCGAATCAGTAATTGGTCCGCCAACGATCCGGCCGACAAAGTATCTTGACACGCGGGAGCGTTCGAGAGGAGCGAGACATGGCGACCGAGTCGGCAACCAACGACGATCACTGTGTGGCCTGCGGGAAACGTGCGGCCTGCGGGAAACAAAAGAGGACAACGCCGTCATCGCTGCTTCCGACGTCGGCGGCGGCGACCATCAAGCGCAAACACCCCGAGTGGTTTGGAGACGGGTCGATCTGTAACGATTGCGCCGATGAGGCGAAAGCAGCGGAGATGGAGGCCATGCTGCACGAGACAGACCCCGAGAAGCGTATCTTGGACGCGCAAGTCATCGACAGCATCCGGACAAACACGCTGCTGTCCACGCTGGGCGTCGACTTCGAGGCCGAGATCAACGCCGGCGAGGGCACGCTCGCAACACATGTAACCGCGGCGATCGCGAGCTGGTGGTTCCCTGGTGCAATTGTCGGCGCATTGGTGTCGTGGTTGGTCTTCAACGTCATGACCCGCCCCTTTGAACCGTATCCGCTGGTGTCGCTTGCAGTGGTGAGCGCGTTTCTCGCAACGATGGCGGCGCTCGAAGTCCCATTCATCATCAGGGCACAGCGCTGGCAGCGCAAACAAGCCAAGATCGCCGCAGAGAACGACTACCGATTGAATCTCAAGGCCGAGCTAGAGATCCGCTACCTCGACGAAAAGATCGACGTCGTCATCCAAACCCAAGCCCGCCTGCTAGAGACCCTCGAACGCCTCGAATCTGACCGCAACTGACAGTCCGCCCACCACAACACTCCCCCAAAATGGATTCTGGCGCTTTGTGAGCCCGGATACGGTGAGAATCAGCGCCAGAATCCTTTGCTGTATGGTAGCATATCGGTGTAATGCCAGCACCTTGATTGAGACGCGATGAAACCAAACGAACCGCGCGGAGCACCGCCTCGGGTCCTTACGTTGAGGTTCCGAAACCTTCGAACCTATCAGCGACTCAAGCAGGTCGCGGCACTCGTCGGGACTTCGATGAACGAGATTGCGGAGGCTGCGGTTGAGCGAGAGCTAGATTTTCTGTCCGCCGATCTTGAGTCACAATTGACCGAGACTGTCGAGGCTCTGAAATCGTGGCGTTCTACCGAGGCAGACATCGAGCGCGACATCCAACAATTCGGCGACGCGGAGAGTTCGCTGCGCGATCCGATGCGGGCGACGTTGAGAACCATCAAGCTGGTCGATCCATTGAACATCGGGGCTCTGTTTGCCGACAGCGTGGAACACTGACGACCCGGCCGACACCAAGCGGCTCGGGAAAAACGCCACATCGGTGCTGCGGATGGCTCTCGCCAGCGCCCTGGATCGCGACTCTCCATCGGTCGCCATGGCCCAGTCGTGGCACCGCAATCTCTACGCCGGATGTGCGTTGCCCGTGAGCTACTACGCGGGGGAGGTCCGCAACACCGATTCGAGATTCCCAGAGCTGATCGGGTACGAGGTCATTGTTGGCGAAAGCGCCGGTGCACCATCTGCGTCCGTCCCTGCGCGCCTCGCGGCGTTCGAGACAGCCGCCGTAGCGGCGGTTGCCGCTCTCGATGATGTTGTTGCCCCTGGCTCGCCACCCGGAACGGCAGGGGTCCTGGGCTCGGTGCTCATTTTTGTCGCAGGAATGCACGGCGAGTGGGTGCGCATCCACCCGTTCGCGAACGGGAACGGTCGGACCGCACGAATATGGGCAAACTGGAGTCTGGCCCGATACAGTCTCCCGCCGGTTGTCCGACTCCGGCCGAGACCTGCGGGCGACGCATACGCAATGGCTGCCGCAGCCTCGATGGCTGGTGACCACGCCAAGATGGTTGCCTTGTTGAACACGCAGATCCGCAACCGAGTAACAAACCCCTAACTTTCCGCTTCTAGCGCTTTGCCATCCCGTATACGGTGCGAGACAGCGCCAGAATCCATTGATGTCAGGGCGAGAGGTCGCCGGGGCGGTATGGGTGTTCGAGTTCGACCAACGCGCCGCCTTCTTCTGCTGACTCGAGCAGATCAAAGGCTGCGTCGATGACCTCGTTCTGTCGTTCGGAGTCGCCGGGGGCGCCGAGGGTTCTACCCATCAGATGGCGAGTGACGATGGTGCGGGGCACACCCATTGCTTCGGCGATGTGGCGGAACGCCCTGACATACACGGCGACCGTTGGTATCCCAGCGGCTTCGATTTCTCTTGCAATGTGCCCGACCGACACGAAACAGACAGGTCAGACGGGCACAAGCAACATCACATCGATCTTGTCGCGAACAAGCTGCTCCGCCCACTCCTTCGCCGCACGTTTCACCCGGCCTTGAGCTGTCGCCCCGGGAAACGAATACAACGTGTCGGCTAGTTCACCGATCCGGCCGCTCTGCTCGGCCTCCACGAGACGGTCACGGGGAAAGGCAACGTTGAAATCGCGAATCACCGACCTCGTGTCATACCCGCCGTGACGGACAACAAGATCTTCGGCGGGTGTGTCGCGTGGGATGACCGATAGGGATGCGGATTCACGGAGGAATTCCTGAATGCGGTCCTGCGCCTCTTGTTGGGTCATGTTCTTCACACCGAACGGCTCAGGGTCGTCACCGGCGACGAAGTGGCCGCTCGATGTGAGCAGCCCCATCCGGGACTCTGACAGCGGCTTTGTCAGTGGAGCAAACGGACGATCTTCGTAGGTGTAGTAATTCGGAACATCGGGGTCTGGTGCATAACCCGCAACCTGAGCCTCGTACGCAATGTTGATGAGTTCGGCAACGTCGCCGGTGTCGTACGCATCGCCGACACCTTCGAGAATCTGTCTGAAGAACTCGGCGGCGTCCGTGTCGCTCAAGGCTTTGAGGAACTTGAAAGAAAGATCAGATCGGGTGCCGTATGAGAACGACGTCTTGAAATCTTCGAATGATTCAGCCATGGCCGCACCCTAACCGGTGGACATCCGTCGCGGGCGGGCCGAGATGGCGGTAGTGTGCGCGGTATGAAATTTGGAGCATTTATACCACAAGGATGGCGACTCGACCTCGCCGGAATCGACCGCGCCGACCATTGGGACACCATGGTCAGGGTCACCAAGACGATCGAAGCAAGCAACTACGTTTCGGCGTGGGTGTATGACCACTTCCACACCGTTCCGGTGCCCACCCAGGAACCGGTGTACGAAGCGTGGACGCTGATGGCGGCGCTCGCTGCCGTGACTGACACCGTCCGCCTTGGGCAGATGTGTACCTGCAACTCCTATCGCAACCCGGCATATCTCGCCAAGGTCGCAGCATCGATCGACGCAATCTCGAACGGGCGTGTCGAGATGGGCATCGGTGCCGGTTGGTACGACCACGAATACCGTGGGTACGGCTACCCGTTCGACAAACCGTCGGTACGTATCGGCCGTCTCAAGGAGTCTGTCGAGATCATGCGTGCGATGTGGACCGAAGACGTCGTCACCTACGACGGAAAGCACTATCAACTAGATGGTGCCATGTGCCAACCAAAACCCGTGCAAGAGCCGATGATCCCGATGTGGATTGCCGGCGGCGGAGAACAACTCACGCTGAACGTTGCGGCACGGTACGCCGATTACACCAACTTTGGCGGTGACGACATCAACGAGTTCATCCACAAGTCAGAGGTGCTCGCCGGTCACTGCGCCGACGTCGGGCGCAACTTCGATGACATCACCCGCTCGTGCAACTTCAACGTGATTTGCGCTCCGACCGAGGCGGAGGTTGCAGAAAAGCTCGACCATATCGTCGAAGCAGCGCGCCCATTCATTGAGCAAAAGGACGGCCAGATCGATCGGATGAAAGAGATGCTCGCCCCGATGTCAGGAACCCCCGAGCAGCTCGTCGAAAGGTTGCAGCCCTGGGTCGACGCAGGCATGGGCTACGGAATCGCCTATTTCCCCGACGCCGCCCACGACACCTCAAGCCTCGAACTATTCGCAGCCGAGGTAGTACCAAACCTAGGCTGAGAACGCGCCGAGCAAGGTCGTCAGAGCAGCGTGTCGCTAGCCCGAGCTACCCACACTCGGGCAATGTGCATAAGACGGCGGCCGAGGCGACGAGTTCGTGGTCGAGTTCCCTGACCTGGAGCTCGGGATCGCCGGGTGTCCACGTTGCTAGTTGGTGACCGCCGGCTTCCAACGTGAGCAAGATGACCAGACGACCATCGGGCACCCATGCAAATGACGTCGCCTTAACAAACGCGGACACCGGCATCGAGGGAACCCGCGTCCATAGCAACGTCTCGGTATCGAGTACCCAGATGTCGAATACTTGACGGGAATCTGTGAACGAGATCGCGAGGTCACGACCGTCGGGACTGAGCTTCCCATAACCGGGCTGTCCGAACCGAACCGGCAAGTCGATGGTGATCTCCTCACCGGTCAGCGTATCCAACAGGAGAAAGTCGCTCCCGCCCCCTGCTTGATGAAGGACCCGGCTCCCAAAAACGCCGCGAATCATCCCGCCATCGAAGAGAGTGAGCGAGGGATTCTCCGCGTCGGCGATGACTCCCGAAAATTTGCCATCAACCTCTCGGTACCCAACAAGTCCTAGATCTGTCTCTTCGACGAATCCTACGTTGCAGTCAACGGGTATGGCCGCGGACAGAACCTCCCCGTCAAGGGCGACCTTGCTCAGACTGCAATCGTCAGCAGAGGCCCTGTCTGTCAGCCACACGCCACCCAACCCGGGTGTCGGGACACCGAATCCGACCGCGACGGCCCGCGACGACTCCCCCCTCAAGACGAATACCTCCACCCCACCGGAACTATCACCGACGCCGATAACAGCATCCGAACCTATCCGCTGAGCCCAAATCGGCTGCTCGGCCGGCGGCACGAACCCAGAACCGTCGGGCAGACCCTCGATTCGCTGCCGAGTGTCGGCATCGATGTCCACAACATTGTCACGAATGACGAGCACCAGTCCGGTCGGCCCCTCCAGCACACGGCCACAAAGTGACTCAACCGGATCGACCGACTCCACACACGCCTCAACCCCGATCGGCTCCCGCCCGCGCGGCGTCGCACCACCCGTACACGCGACGAGCACCAGCCCAAACGCAATAACAAGGGCGTGTTTGCGGATACCTTCTCCACCTCCGTCGACGGAACCAAGTCTATAGGTGCGCGTCCCTACCGGTGATACAGTTCGAATAGTCGGTCCTGGCGCGACGAGGCCGAACGCACGATGTCCCGGGGAATTACCTCCGCGTTCGGAAGTCTCGGAGCGCTGATACATGCCGCAACAGCCACAGCCTCGAACAAACGTGTACGTCGACGGGTTCAACTTCTACTACGGATCAGTGAAGGGAACGCCGTTCAAGTGGCTGGACGATCGGGCTCTCGCGAGGGCGCTACTCCGCGGGCATCAAATCAACTCTGTGAAATACTTCACAGCCAGAGTCCAAGACAGGGCTGACGACCGCGGACTTGCCAAGCGACAAGATCACTACATCCGGGCTCTGATCGCGCACGCTGGAGTCGAAATTCACAACGGCCAGTTCACCCGGCGGAGGAGGTGTTGGCCGCTGGCCGACAAGCTCAAGCGGAACATTGTCGAATTGGTGTACGTGATGCAAACGGAGGAAAAAGGTTCTGACGTATCACTCGGAGCTCATCTCGTCTGGGACGCTTGCCACGACGACATGGACGTCGCCCTCGTTCTATCGAACGACTCGGATCTCCAGACTCTCCTCGACATGGTACAGAACCTCGGAATCCGGGTCGTTACTGTGAACCCTCATCAACAAGTAGACCAACCGAGGCGGCTCCTCTCGGGCGACAAGCGCACACTCAGTCGGCGGCTCCTCGGACGCTCACAGCCACCGAACCTGGCAATGGCCTCGAACGGGGACAGAATCTCGAGACGCCGAATGGTTCTAGACGCGCAAAAGCCCGCCGAAGCGGGCCATGCTGGGCCTAGTACCTGTGAAGGGATCTAGGTGGTTCTACGCACGTAGAACAGCAAGAAGCTTGCAATGCAAGATGTTTTCACCAACGCTCAACCGGAGCGATACGATCGCCTTAGTCCAATTCTGGCGACGCTGCATCTTTATCCAACCATCCCGCGATCGTTGATGTTTGTACAAACCGTACAAACATTGGGGTTTTGGGGGTTTCGGTTGGACGGGTGGGGGATGGTCGCGTACCATCTTGGAACGTGCTGGCACTCAACCACATCGGCTCGGGGAAGGTCCGTGAGATCTATGAAGTCGACGCTGCTCGGCTCGTCATCGTCACCACGGACCGCATCTCGGCGTTCGATGTTGTGCTCGACTCCCCCATCCCCCACAAGGGTCAAGTACTCACCGGATTGAGCCTGCACTGGTTCGATCTACTCGACACCCCACACCACCTCATCAGCGCACATGTTGCGGACATTCCGGGCGTTACCGGTGACACAAGCGCCGACCTGGCCGGCCGGGCAATGCTTGTGCATCGGGCCGAGGTCATCCCCATGGAGTGTGTCGTGCGGGGCTACCTTTACGGCTCGAGTTTCGCCGAGTACGCGGCCGGTGGCGGGCCAACGACTGAACATCTGCCTGAGGGTCTGCTCAAAGCATCAAAGCTAGACGAACCAATCTTCACCCCGGCAACCAAGGCCGAGTCGGGTCACGACGAGAACCTCACCGAATCAGAAGCTCGCGACTTCGTCGGCGACAGCCTCTACGAAGAGCTCAAGCGGCGGTCGGTGGCGCTCTATCAATGGGGCGCCGAATATGCCTCCGACCGCGGCATCATCCTTGCCGATACCAAGTTCGAGTTCGGGATGGTCAACGATGAGATCGTGCTGATCGACGAAGTACTCACACCGGACTCATCGCGATACTGGCCCGCCGAGGCGTGGGTGCCAGGCAACAACATTCCATCTTTCGACAAACAACCGGTGCGCGACTGGCTCGAAAACGAGCCCTGGGACAAAACACCGCCAGCACCGCCGATGCCCGCAGCGGTCGTCACCGAAACCTCGGACCGATACATACAGGCGTACGAACTCCTCACTGGGTCATCATTCACCGGCTACCTCTCAAGGATGGGTGCATGAAGTTTTGCGTCAATATCGAACGTAAACCCGGGCTTGCAGACCCCGAGGGGAAGGCAACCGAACGTAGCCTCCACGACCTCGGGTACACCGACGTCGAACATGTGTCGTTCGGTCGCGCGATTGTCGTCGATATCGACGCGACCGATGAGGCCCTCGCACGCGAGCAGGTCGAAGAGATGTGCCAGCGGCTCCTCGCCAACCCGGTGATGGAGTCATACAGAATCGAACGAGTCGGATGACGATTGCAGTCGTGGTGTTCCCCGGCACCAACTGCGAGCACGATGTCGTCCACGCGCTCGACCTGCTGGATACCGAAGCAGAGTTGGTGTGGCACCGAGACACCCACTTGTCTAACTTTTCGGGAATAGTGCTCCCAGGCGGGTTTGCGCACGGCGACTACCTGCGCACTGGCGCCATTGCACGATTCTCACCTGTCATGGCAGAGGTCGAACGCGCCGCGCAGATCGGCACTCCGGTGCTGGGAATCTGCAACGGATTCCAGATCCTCTGCGAGGCAGGCCTCCTGCCCGGAGCCCTCGTTGCCAACCGTGACCTCCAGTTCATCTGCCGACCCATCCACGTCCGTATCGAGTCGACCGACTCGGTCCTCACCGGTGCGGCCAGTGTCGGCGACGTTTTGCGCATCCCGCTGAACTCCTACGAGGGCAACTACATTGTCCCCACCGAACAGCTCACAGAAATCGAAGCTAACGAGCAAGTCATCTTGCGCTACTGCGACGAGGCTGGTGTCGTCTCGGACCGTGCCAATCCAAACGGCTCGACCAACAACATTGCGGGCCTCACAAACAAACGCGGTAACGTCGCCGCGGTCATGCCACACCCCGAACGCGCCACCGAAACAATCCTCGGTTCGGATGACGGGCGTCGTCTCCTCGAAGGGTTCGTTGTGGCAACCAGAGCAGCGCCCGTGCCGAGTCCCTCGCGAACCGAAGCCGCCGCGGTATGACCGTCGTTACACCCTCACCGTCTGAAACGGAACCGCGGGATACTCCTCAGCACATCGCACTCGGGATGACGGATGATGAATACGACCGAGTCGTCGAGATCCTCGGGCGTGAGCCACGGCCAGCCGAGCTTGCAATGTATTCGGTGATGTGGTCAGAGCACTGTTCCTACAAGTCGTCACGCATGCACCTCGGCCGGTTTCCAACGGAGGCGCCGTGGGTCGTTGTCGGCCCTGGCGAGAACGCCGGTGTCGTCGACATTGGTGACGGCTGGCTAGCTGCGCTGCGCATCGAGTCGCACAACCACCCATCCTTTGTCGAGCCTGTTCAGGGTGCCGCAACAGGTGTCGGTGGGATCCTCCGCGATATCTTCACGATGGGTGCCCGGCCGGTGGCGTTGTGGGACCCGATCCGTTTTGGACCGC
>JADFQA010000053.1 GCA_022562055.1 Acidobacteriota bacterium
GACCTCCTAGTGTCTCGTGTGTCCGCCATCAACGACAAGCAGTGACCCCGTGACCCAGGCGGCCTCTTCAGACGCCAGGAACGACACCGCGGGAGCGATATCGTCAGGCATGGCGCGCCTCGGAATAGCTTGCAAGCTCTGCACAAAGTCGAATGCCTCCGCGTGGGGGCTCGCCAAAGTTCCTTCGGTCTCGGTGAGGCCGGGAGCAACTGCGTTCACCGTGATTCCATAACGTCCGAGTTCCGTTGCAAGCGCTCTCGTGAATCCCACCACGCCACCCTTCGCTGCCACATAAT
Organism: Acidobacteriota bacterium; assembly: GCA_022562055.1. Lineage (NCBI taxonomy): Bacteria > Pseudomonadati > Acidobacteriota > Acidobacteriota bacterium. Next base: position 297 of record JADFQA010000053.1, read on the forward strand.
GTGCAAGGTTCGGAGTCCCTGCGACAAAAACGTTCGACGCGATGTTCACGATACGTCCGAACTCTGCTTTACGCATGTGGGGATACACAGCGCGGCTCGTCAGGAACACCCCATCGAGATTCACCGACATTATCCGGCGCCATTCCGCGAAATCGATGTCATCCCATTTGGTGAAGGGGACGATTGCAGCGTTGTTAACGAGAACGTCCACCTTGCCGAATCGCTCCATGGTCGCTTCGACAAGGGCACCAACCTGGTCCTCGGAACTTGTGTCGACGGTAACAGCGAGGGCGTTGGGTAGTGAATCGGCGACTTTTGCAGCACCCTTAGCGTTGATATCTGCAATGACGACGGCCGCGCCTTCGGCGCTCAGTTTCCGTGCAATTGACGCCCCAATGCCCTGCGCCGAGCCGGTAACGATCGCCACACGATCTTGATGTTTCATGTCATATTCTCCATTCCTGCTCGAATCAATACTTTGTCGATCGGATGTCTCAACTTGCGTAGAACTCTGGCGCCTTCTTCCATTCCAAGAAAGGTGTCATTTCATGTGACGGATAGATCTCGGCCTCGTGCAGCTTGGCGAGCTGTTTCAAACGTCGGATCGATTCGATACTTGCTGTCGGGTCGAGGTGAAACCCAGCGATGATTTCATGTTCAAGCGTCTCGAACGTGTATACGGCATCGCCGGCGAAGATCATCGACGGTCTATCGTCCATCTCCACCATCAGCGAGTAGTGGCCGGCGGTATGGCCCGGGGTCTCGAAGAGCCACAAGCCTTCTGCAATCTCGATGTCTCCGGTTATCTGCTCGTATTTTGTTCCCAGAAAGTCAAATGAGAGATCCGAGTAGCCGAGGCGCTCGAAGGGTTCGGGTACCTTCGCATGCCGAAGTTCTGCCTTGCTGACAAGAGTTGTGGCATTGGTCAAGTACTTGTTCCCTCCGACGTGATCGAAGTGGAAATGAGAATTGATCACATAGTTCACCTGTTCGGAATGGAACCCGCATATTTCGAGCTGGGCTGGGATCGTCTGCTCCGCAGTCTGCTCCGGAAGTTCAAACGGGAGAACCTTCTCGACGTGTTCGAGGTCGTATCCCGTATCGAACAGGAACAGGCCGTCCGGATGCTCAACCAGGACGCTGTACACGGGGAATCTCACGGGCGTTCCGACATCAACGTGCCAGAGAACCTGAGAGCGATCGATCACCAGCGAGCCGGAGTCGAGGATGTACACCTTTTTGTCAACCATTTGTCACTCGTCTCCTTTGTCGCCCTCGAGGGCCCTGCGAACTGCGATTAGCTTTGCCGCCCTAGCGGCCCCAAGCGACTTGACTTCATCAGCGTCGTAGTCGTAGATCCCGCCGAGTGTCTTGAGGCCGAGTCGACCTTCTGCGACCTTGTCTGTGATCATGGATGAAACCGTCGACGCCGTCGAAAGATCCTGGTTCAAATAGGAGCCAACGCTGCTGTAGATGTCTAGTCCGGCCATATCGATGAGTTCCAGTGGCCCAATTACCGCCAGCTTGTAGCCGATTCCCCATTTGACGCAGGTATCCATGTCTGCGTAGCTAATGATTCCACGTTCCACGAGTTCGACAACTTCGCGCAGGACAGCGTAGAGAATCCGATTTTCAACGAAACCTGGAACCTCACGCTCGACGACCGCCTTGTATCCGAACGACTGGATGAACTCGACGAGTTCGTCCCTGATTGCCGGCGATGTCTGCTCTCCTTCTATTACCTCGATCATCGGTATGAGGTGGGGTGGGTTCGACCAGTGCATGCCAATCATCCGCGATGCGCCATCGTTGCCTTCTGCCATCTTCGTGATTGGGATACCGGAAGTATTTGACGAGAGCACCGCGGTTTCGGGAGCAAGGGCGGCGATATCTACGAACACCTTTTTCTTGAGATCGAGATTCTCGGATACACACTCGATGACGAGATCAGCTTCGCTAACTGCTTCTTCGAGACTCGTCGAAAAATGGATCGATCCGTCGGGGACCAGCGGTGCGTCGAGTCTGTCGAGTACGCCACGGGCTATCTCGATGCTGGCTTTCGCCCGCTCTAGAGCGCCCTTGTCGATGTCGAATAGGAACGTCTTCATACCGGCGCGTTCGATCACCGCTCCCATCCCCGGGCCCATGGTGCCGGTTCCAATTATCGCTACTGTGTTGTATGCGACCATTTCGGTCTCCCTTCTTGTTGTTGGTTTTCAGTATCTTGGATTTGTCGCCATACTCGTTCGGGGGTGAGGGGTAGTGCGGTCATAGCAACGCCGGCATCGGCGAGCGCGTTCACGACCGCGGCTGGAAGTGCCGCAAGAGCGCCCTCTCCACATCCCTTCGCCCCAAAGGGGCCTGGTCCGTCACCGTTCTCAACGATGATGCATGTCATCTTCCCTGGCAGGTCTTCTGTGTTTGGAATGCGGTAGTCGAGGAGCGTGTCGTTCAGGAGCGCACCGTCCTCTGTGTACAGCATCTCCTCGAACAACACGTTCCCCAGTCCCTGCAACGCGGCGCCCTCGTCCTGTCGCTCTATCAGCTGCGGGTTGATCGCCTTGCCAACGTCGGCGACGCTAGACGTTTGCAGGATGCGTACGACTCCGGTCTCGCGGTCGAGTTCGACCTCGGCGCCTGCAACGCACACTTCCCAGAACACTGGTCCCTCTGCGTATGTCCCACTTCCCTTCTCGGGTTTCACCTCGCCGTATCCGCGGAGTTCACCACCGGAGAACCCAAACCGCTGGGAGATGAGGTCTGGATACGTAACCGACCTGTTCCGAAGCCAGATTTGGCCGTCGCCGGCGTGGAGTTTCTGGCGGTCGTCCAGCTCGAAAAATTGCACAGCTGTTTCGAGCAGCGAATCGAGCACCTTACGGGCAGCCAACTCCACAGCCTTTCCCGCTACGGTGGTGGAGCGGCTTGCTCCGGTTGAACGGTCGTATGGCGTGAACTGGGTATCAGTACCCGGCACGCTGACAGTAGTCGGATCGATCGACAGAACCTCGGCTGCGATCTGGGCCATGACGGTTCTCGATCCCTGGCCCATCTCAGTCGACCCGACGAGGACTGTGACCCCACCGTCGGCATCCATCCTTACTGAGGCGCTCGATACTGGGTGTGCGCCAGCGGCGAGAAGGCCGACAGAAATCCCAAGTCCTCGATTGGGAATGCGTTTTCTTCCCCAACCTATGGCAACCGCCGCCTTCTCGACATCGCCGACGAGATCGGCATCGAGTGGCCGGCCGCCCGGCCGGACCTCCTCACCGGGGCGAAGCAGGTTCCTTCGGCGAAACTCCAACGGATCAATGCCGGCAGCCCTGGCTACCTCGTCGATCTGGGATTCCCCGATCCACTGGAGGTGGGCTGCTCCGAACGCACGATACGACCCAGCTGGTCCTGTGTTGGTGTAGACACAGTGGCCGAGCACGCGCAACGACGGCCATCGGTACGGCCCCGGAGCGGCGTCGGCTGCGGTCGCGGTCACTCTCGGACCGTTGTCAGCGTATGCTCCGGTATCCAGCCAGAACTCTACCTCGCGTCCAAGAAGCTGTCCTTCCTGAGTCGCAAATGTACGCATCCGACACTTCATATTGTGTCGACGCGTTGTCACCATTGATTCGTCCACACGGTTGACGATTTTCACTGCACACCCGGCCTTGCGGGCAAGAGCGACAGCGATCGGTTCCATCTTCGTATACGACTTGCTGCCAAACCCTCCGCCAAGGTAAGGGACTATGACACGAACTCGATCAACAGCGAGTCCGAAAAGCTCAGCAATTTCAGCTCGAACAAGGAAGGGGTGTTGGCAGTTTGCCCACAGATCGATCCGGTCTCCGGCGTATTGAGCGATAACCGCGTGAGTCTCCATCGAATATTGATAAACGGCCGGAAACTCGTAATCCTTTTCGATGATGATATCTGCGAGTGCAGCCGCTGAGTCGATGTCGCCGCGGTCGAAACCATACCGATAGCAGACGTTGCCATCTCTCTCGGGGAGTTGTCCGAGTCCGTGTGCGAATCCCGGCCTCGTCTGTCCCTCATGGACGAGAGTTGCGTGTGGGGCGAGTGCCGCACCGAGACTGGCGACAACCGGAAGATCTGTGTACTCCACGATGATCGAAAGCAAGGCAGCTTCGGCCTGCTCCTCGGTTTCAGCAGCGACGGCAGCAATTGGCTCACCAGCGAATCTCACTTCATCAATGGCGACTATCGGCCGATCACGCAGAGCGTGACCATAGTATGGGTCGATGTCGTCAAGATCCTCACCTGTGAGAACGGCGACAACACCTGTCATAGCTTCGGCTACTGAAATGTCAATGCTACGAATCTTTGCGTGTCCGATGTTGCTGCGTAGTACCTTGCCATGGACCATTCCAGCGACTGACATGTCGCCCACATACTCAGCAGTACCGTTTATCTTGTCGGTTGCATCGACTCGTGGGACATTTGAGCCGATGCCATCACTCCGTCTGGCAAGCTCGTACTCGATCACTCTCGATGACGTCACGACCCACCCACGATGTCTGCTGCGGCATCAAGGATTGACCGGTAGCCGGTGCATCGACACAAATTGCCACTCAGCTTTCGACGGAGTTCGGCCTCATCGGCACCGCCACCATCTTCGACAATCGATTTGAAGGTCATGACAAAGCCGGGTGTGCAGAACCCGCACTGCACTGCTGCATGGCGTACCAACGCTGCCTCAGTTCTTTCGTAGAAATCCGACTGTTTGGCGCCCTCAATCGTCTCGACGGCGCAACCGTCCAATTCACAGGCGAGAAACATGCATGAACTCACCGTTCGACCATCGACGAGTACCGTGCAACTGCCACACACTTGCACCTCGCATGACTGCTTCGTACCTTTCAGGCTTAGCTGATCGCGCAAGAAGTCGATGAGCAACATGTTCGCGGCGACTTCACCCTCGAAGCGAACCCCATTGACCATCGTGTCGATCTGCATGCTCAGGCTCCTGCCTCGGTACCATGAACATTGTCGCTCAATCCTGCACCAAACCTGCGCTCCCACAGTGCCCAGTACTCGTCCAACAATTTGTCCTGGTACTTTGCTGGGAATACGCTCTCAGCATCCTCTTGGGAAAGGGGGTCAAGCGACCCGAGTCTCCGCGCCAGAATCTGTAGGTGAATCGCTCGCTCAAGAGTAATCGCAGCCATGACCGCCCAACGAATGTCTTCTCCGGCTACGACGACGCCATGGTTCTTGAGCAGTGCGGCGCGGCGGCCACCGAGTGCGTCTGCAACCTTCTTTCCTTGCTCGGTGGTGGTGACGAGTTCTGCAGAGTCGGAGTAGATCCCGATACCATCCTTGAAAAGGACTGAGTCGTGAGTCAGGAACTCAAGGAAAACAACGTCCGTTGATGTTGCACCGAGAGCGGTTGCGTATAGGGGGTGGCTGTGAATCACCGCTCCGACATCCGGGCGGCTCCGATAGACCTCCACGTGGATAGCAGCTTCGAGATGCATTCCTGGTGTTGCGAGGCAATCATTGTCGTTGAGATCAATCTCGATGACATCGTCGGGAGTCACCTCCCCGAGCGCAATCCCCTTCCTTTTGATGTATACGTGGCCTTCGGTTGTTGACCGAACGGATACATGGCCAAGTGTCAGGTCTTCATGGCCGAACCCGGCAATAATTCGGCATCCCAGAGCGACCTGCTCTGCGGCGCTTGCGGCGCTAAGACTATCGTCGCCACTTGGACCCATCAGGTGCCACCGTCGCTTGACGATGGGGCTGCACGGCGCTCGGTGGCCGGATATCCTCTATCCGGAAAAGTGAAAACCATGACGAAATCCTCGTTCCCGGTGTTGACAACGGTATGCCAGACACGGGGCGGTATGAAGACTGCACTCCCGGGTAACAACGCTACTGTTGTGTCATCTGAACGAAGTTCGCCATGCCCTGACACAACGAAGGCAAGCTCTTCTACAGCGTGGGAAAGATGATCAGTTTCAGTACCTGGAGTGAACACCGAGTACCCAAGACTTGACACATTGTCGTCTACCGTCGAGGACGAAACAAGAATGCGACTCCAGCTTCCGTTGGGAAGCGATATCGGATCGACATCGTCGAGCGCTATGACTCGTATGCCGCTCACAGCTGCCAGACCCCTTCCTTGAGAATGAATGAACCGTTGTCCAGGATCTCGATCGTCGCGTTGTGCACGACACCGTCGAGGTGTAGCCGGCTGGTGTTCTGTCCACCGGGATAGCAATTCTGATTGTCTCCAAGAGCGAAGTGAACGGTGCCTTTTCGACCCTTCTCCGACGGTGATCCCAAGGGCGCAAAGTCGCTCGTTCCGAAAGCGAACTCACCGATGACGTCTGCACCCTCGACATCTCGTACCGTATCGCGCAGCCTCGTCGCTTCTGCACCACCCTCGATCGCACGATATCGGCCACCCTCGACGTGCCAGGTGATTGGTGTCTCGACATTATGGGGGATACCTATCCCGAGCATGTTGCCGTCGACGACGATCGTTCCCTCGGTCTGGTCTTCGACAGCCGCATACGCAACCTCTCCCCAGAGCGGGACCGGTCCCATCATGGCACCACGTTTCTTGACCGGCACGATTTCAAGCGCTGGACGGCTTTCGATGCTGACGATGACGTCGGTTCCGCCAGGTGAGGTGACGCGAATTCGAGTTGCCCCTTCCAGTTTCGCGATAGCGGCCTGGGCGTTTGCAATCGTTCTCTCGATATCGTCGATCGAGATGAGCCAACGCCCGAAACCCTCCTCGACAGAACCAATCCGTGCGTTTGCCGCACATGACTCCTTCACGGCGCTCACATGTGCAAAACGGTTCGCCCATTCCAGATCAGTCATGATGATGATTTCATCCGCTGTGACCATCGCGGTGTGGAGGTTCCGGGGCGGCACCATCGGAAAGTGTGTGTCCTTGAGAGCCCTGCGCACCTGTGTGTCGTTGTTCATGACAACTGGCCACGCTCCGCGCTCGGACACGACGGTCGCAACCATTTCCGCTTCTTCGCTTCGCCGGTTGTCCGTAATGATGGTGACGACATCACCCTCTTGGACGTCAAAGCAGGTGTCGACGATGAGTTCGGCCGACCTCCTCATGTCTTCTTCGGTGCGGGGCTGTTCTTGGTTCTCTGCCATGATTCCTCCTTGGCGTTAGTTCTTGTTGAAATGCGGGAGTATTTCCTTTGCGAAACGTTCGACCTGACCGAATTGGTCGAGATCGCCGAAGCGGCATATGAAATGAGTGACCCCGACGTCGCGGAACGTCTCAAGCCATGCGATGATCTGGTCCGGCGTTCCTACCGGACCCCAGTTCGAGAGATCCATCGACTGGCTCAGCTCTGGGTAGTACTGAGATATGTATTGACTGAAAGCGTCCTCGGCCTCCGCCTCGGAGTCTTTGATGTTCATTGTGACTTGGTAGGAGATCGCGTAGTCAGAGATATCGACATCCAGATCATCCGCAGCGTCTTTCAAATAGCCCAACTGCTCGACGACCTCTTCGGGATGTTGTGCGCGACAACACGTCATCCACCCCTCTCCAAGTTCGACGATTCGACGACAAGCTCGCTCGAGGCGACGTTTGGCTACATCGCTTTCCAAGGTACCAAGTAGCCGGATGTTGGACACCACCCAGATCGGTGGAGGAGATTGTACGGGCATGAGAGGACCCATTTCCGTACCGGAAAAGAAGGAGACATTGTCGTAGGTGAAGTACTTGCCTTGGAGCGACACCGAACCCTCATTCCATAGGCTTCGCAGGACCCTGAGACCCTCCTCGAAGATCCCTGCCCGGTGCTTGAAGTCGAGACCGAGAGCAGCGAACTCGCGACGTACTCCGTCTTCGGGGTTCCCCATGCATACTCCAAGGATCGTCCGACCATCGGATAGAGCGTCGAGCGTTGCCCATTCGAGGGCGAGATACAGTGGATTCCGTGTCGACGTCACCAGGCAAGATGTCCCAAGTTTGACATGGTCAGTGCGCTGTGAGATTGCTGACAGCAGGTTGATTGCCTCCCATCGCGGCTTGGAAAACAAGCTGTCTCCCACCCACACGGAGTCAAAGCCTTGCGCCTCAACGAGCGTGGAGAGGTCAAGCAGATCCTGCAACGAGTATTGCGGTGTAATAAGCGGCTCACGGTTGTTCAGGTTGACACCGAAATGCATGCTGATCTCCTACGAACGTTCAATCTCGCCAAGGCCTAGGGCCGGACGCCAACTCGCTGCCATAAAGGACGAATCTGTGCGTCAGTATCCTTTGTCAACAGTTAAATGTCAACAAGATGCTTCGTCCGGGTATATCCGCGTTGTAACACTCGCTGGGCATGGAGAAATACAGTCGGGTGATGCGGGGAAACCACCCAAGGAGCCGGCTTTTGTACTGGTGGCTCAGTCGACACCAGGCAATGTCGTAGTCTGGATAAGGTCCCATTCGTCGTCATTGAGGCCTGCAAGACGTTGCTGGGGCACCGCGATATGGAGCTGAGTCAAATTCGCAGCCAAATCAGGATCTCGGGCATGAACAGCAGCCATGATCCGCTTGTGCTCTTCATACGAAGACCGCAGATCGCCACGAAGCGCCAAAGAACGGCGACGATACCTAGCCATGGGACGACTCAACTGGAGATGCAACTGTTGTAGCCGCACGTTCCCCGACTGGTCAACGAAGAACTTGTGAAACTCTGCATTCGCTTCGAAGAACATGTTGATATCGTCCCTGAACACGGCTGTGTCCATCGTCTCCATGAGACCGTCAAGAATGTCTAACTGCTCGGGTGTCAGTGTTGGAACTGTAAGAGACACAGCGAGCACCTCAAGCACCTCACGTACCTGATAAGCATCGAGAAACTCCTTACGTGACAGAACTCGCACAACAGCGCCCCGCCGCGGCCGGAGAACCACCAGCCCATCGGAGCTGAGGTGAAGGAGTGCTTCACGCACGGGACCCCTACTCGTGCCGTATTGTTCAGCAAGCTCCACCTCGGGAAGCTCCGTCCCGGGTGGTAACTCATCATCAACAATCGCAGCTTCGAGAGCTTGGTAGATCTGCTCTCCGAGGGTCCGAGCCTCAATACCGTTCACGATGGGTCCTCCCACGGTTTCGTCGGTCGTGTCGACGGTCAACAGTAGACGATGCACCGAAGGACCAAGCACCATCTGAAGAGTAGCTGATCTATCTGCACCACCATCGTGATCGACGCCAGCCAAGAATGCGATCGCAGTCAATGGTCCGAAAGAGAAGGTCCTTTCTTGAGCCAAATGTCCGTTCGAGGAATCGCCGATTGCGAACTGGTCACTAATTTGGTCTCACGTATTGCGCCAGGCGCCAAGATTCTTGACATCCTTTGGTCGCCTCATCGAGGTCAGAGCGCGACTCGACCGCGAGTTTGGGCGGTCGCTGGAGGCGCTCATGGCCTTTTACAGACGTGGTTCGAAGTGCTTCTCCGTATCGGAAGAGCCGGGCAAGCGCGACTCAAGATGTGCGACCTAGCCAATGAAATTGCTCTCACCACCAGCGGAGTAACTCGGTTAATCGATAGAATCGTCGAGGCGGGTTACGTTCAACGAACGCCATCGGATTCGGATCGTCGGGTGTTGTATCTGGAACTCACGGAATCGGGTCACGACATCCTTGAGGCCGCATGCCGCACCCATCTCAAGGATCTAGACGAGCAGATGTTTTCACGTCTCACCCGTCGCGACGCTCAGCAACTCGACTCGCTGTTGGAGAAACTGCGCTGAACCGATTGTGACGCCGTCTGCGGATCACATTGCTAGATGATGTGATCGTCCATGCCGGAGATCTGACGCAAGAGGTCCGTCTGACCGGTGTGGTAGGTCTCATGCCACAAGTCGAAGCGAATCTTGGAGAGCAGTGTGTGCCCCTCATCGTCCTCCTCCTGAAGGAGTGTGGTGTTGGTACTCGCGAGGGCTTCTCCAAGTTGTCGGCCGCTTTGGATCATCAAGGCAATGAGAACCTCCAGAGGAGCAACTCCGGGCCCGTCCTCGATGATCTTTTCTGACTCGCGCAGGTATGTACGGGCAAACTCCGTGAATATGGGGGCGGCACCGAGGCAGTTCAACACTGAGTCTCGGCCGACGAGAATATGGCCAACGACCCAGTTCATGCAATTAATGTTGTACGGAGCCTGGAAGAGTGCCTGCTCGTGGGTGAGTCCTTGGCACTGTCTCTCAACGATTGAGGTATTGCGTCGATACTGGCTGACGAGGCTGCCCGGTGTCATCGTGAGCGGTCCTGCACGTCGTGATGTTCTTCGTCGAATTCTTGGTGGATTCGGCTTGCAGTCGGACCACGTTGACCTTGATACTTGCTGCCCGCACCGGCGCTGCCGTAAGGGTTTTCGGCTGCCGTTGACAATTCGTAGAACGAGACTTGGCCGATCTTCATCCCCGGGTAAATCGCGATCGGCAGGTTGGCAACATTCGAGAGTTCAAGCGTGACCTGCCCTTGGAACCCGGGGTCGATGAATCCGGCCGTCGAATGGATAAGGAGGCCGAGCCGTCCCAGGCTCGACTTTCCCTCGAGGCGGGCAACAATGTCGTCGGCGAGTCCGATGACTTCTGCGGTGGCGCCAAGTACAAACTCCCCTGGGTGGAGGATGAAGGGATGATCCGGCGAGGCTTCGACTTGTTTAGTGAGATCTTCTTGCGGCGCCTTCGGATCGATGAGGGCGTATTTGTGGTTCTCAAAGACGCGGAACTGCGTGTCGCATCGAAGGTCGATGCTCGATGGTTGCACCATCGCCTCGTCGTACGGATCGAGAACGATCCTTCCCGCAGCGATTGCTTCCTTGATAGACCGGTCAGACAAGATCATGCGCGGATACTAGCGAAGCCGGCCAGCGGCGGACTGTAGTCGAAGTCACTATCGGTCGTGCGATTTGCCCTTCGATACCCAAGTCTCGCCGAGAGTTCAATTATCCGAGCAAACGTCGGAGCCTCGTGAGACGATCTCAGGCCGAGCGGAGAGCGTCCGTCGGAGACATTTTTGCCGCCCTGATCGCCGGGTATAGACCCGCAATTGTCCCGATAAGCACAGCTGCGCCTAGACCCCCTGCAATCGCCACCGGCGGGATGAGGGTATCCCAGCCACGCAGCTTCGCCCACCCAGCAGTGACACCGACACCGAGTGCGACACCAATGGTCCCTCCAGCTACCGCTAGAAGCAACGACTCACCAAGGAATTGAATAGCCACATGAGTCTTTGTAGCTCCGAGCGCTCGACGGAGACCGATTTCGGTTCGACGCTCCAAAACCGAGATAACCATTACGTTTGCGATTCCAACGCCGCCAACGAGTAGTGCGACTCCTCCCAAGCCGAGAAACAGAGCTGTCAAGGTTGCATCGGCAGCCTCACGAGCTTCGAGCACATCGGTCGGTCTATCAACCTCTACTTCTTCGGGGGTTTCCGGGTTCGCCGTTCGCGCTAGGACGACGAGCACATCGTTTACGAATGCCGGGTTGGTGCGGACGTAGACAGCCGTCGGGATGATGTTGTCACCGAGATAAGTTTCGGCCGCTGCAAGGCCCACGAGAGCCGCGCGGTCAAGATCGGGATTCAGTTCAAATTGGTTAAGTATGCCGATAACGGTGAACCACTCGTCGTTGAGCAGGACGAGCTGTTTTCCGCTAACGGACTGGATGCCGAGTCGACTGGCGGTTACCGCTCCCAGCACGGTGGTTGGGTAGGAGCTCGTTGCCGCGTCGAGAAATCGACCTTTTGCTATCGAGCCACCGAGGGTATCGAGCAGATTGATTGAGACGGCCTGGACAGTTATTCCTCCGGTTTGGCTAGCAGGGATGTAGTCCGTGCGATACACCGAAGCACCATCGACCGAACTGACTACGCTCGTCGCTTCAACGGGATCGATGCGTGCGATCATGCCCGCGGCATCGACTGGAAGTTCGCCGCTTCCCCTCCCAAAACCACCTCCCGCCTGGACTGTAAGCAGATTTGTCCCGAGCCGATCGAGCTGGGCGAGAAGGTCTGACTTTGAGGATTCTGATAGGCCAAGAACCGCGACCAAAGAGGCGATCCCAATGGCGATGCCGAGCGTTGAGAGTGCAGCCCTCAACTTGCGGGTGCGAAGCCCTACCGTCGCGATCCGCCAGATGTCGCGGGGGTGTAGGCGAGATGGCACAAGTTCAGAAGTGGCCACACACTCTCGCGAGTCCAGAGGGTCGTTTTGCAAACCGTTCACGCCGAATCCCCGGCTCGATCTCCGATTGGATCCTCGATGACGCCGTCTCTCATCGCAATTGTCCGAGGGATCCGGTCCGAGATCTCGCGATTGTGGGTGATGACAATGATTGTTGCGCCGTCCTCGTTTAACCCCTCAAGCAGTTCCATGATCTCGGCGCTTGTCTTACTGTCGAGATTTCCGGTTGGCTCGTCGGCCAAAATGATCGATGGTGATCCGACGATCGCTCTGGCGACCGCAACACGCTGGCCTTCACCTCCAGAGAGCTTGCCGGCGAGATGTCGAAGTCGATGACTAAGGCCTACTCGATCCAACGCCACGGCCGCGAGGTGCCGCCGGTGAGCGAGGTCCGTGCCGGTGTAGAGCAGGCCGTCGGCGACGTTGTCTAGTGCCGTGTATCCGCTCAGCAGGAAGAACTGCTGAAATACGAATCCGATGTGCCGCGATCGGAGTGACGACAGTTCTCGATCGGAAAGCTTGTTCACGTGATGGCCAGCAACGATCACCCCGCCGCTGGTTGGTCGATCAAGCGTCCCCATTATGTGGAGCAGTGTCGATTTGCCTGATCCGCTCGGTCCAACCACTGCCACGAGTTCGCCCCTGGCGATAGCGAAGGAAATCCCTCGGAGCGCCAACACAGGTGGAGTACCGGGGTACTCCTTCACAACAGCGTCAAGTTCGAGAACTGGCTCGGTCACGGAACAAGCACCTGATCGCCCGCTCGGAGCGTCGTTCCTGACACTTCTACCAGGCCGTCGGCGTAGAACCCCGGGTCCACAGCGACTAGCTGGATCGATCCGCCGCCGGTGTCCACCTCTACCGCGTAACCTCCTTCGACGAGCGCGACCAGCGCGGCAACGGGAACCGCAAGGACGTCTTGGGCAGAATCTGTTACGACGAGTACATCCACAAGCGCACCATCCAACCAATTGGTTGCTGTCGGGTCAGTGAGGACGATCTCGATGGCCAGAGTTGCCGGACTGTTGTCTGCCACCGTCGTCACGGTGGCCACAGAGGTGACTGTAGCGGCCACTTCTACTCCATCAGGTAATCGCACTCTTACGGCCATGCCCTCTTGAAGAGTCCCCTGATCCTG
>JADFQA010000054.1 GCA_022562055.1 Acidobacteriota bacterium
TTCGTGAAACGACAACGTTTGCCGAACCGCCCGTCCCCTCCCTCGCCGGACGGGTGGATCGCTGATACTCCAACATGTCACTCGATTGGGCCCTCGAACGATCTCTGCAATCGGCCGTCTCATCCGTGAGGACGCTGCTGCAACGGTTCTAGACGATATCGGCATCATGAGCGTCATCTCGATCGTTGCATTTCCGTCAGCAGTTCTCGCCCTCGGCCAAGAGGTACACAAGACTCAAAGCTATGCAGTTCGGAAAGTGGGACAGGCTCGCAAAGACGAGACTCTCCGCAATCAAGAGCTCGAAGAGGCGGAGCACCAGGCAATGGGCGAGTTAAGGCGGCTCCTGTCGTATCTACGGACGGACCATGACGACCTCGACCATGATCCCCACCCTGGCATCGGCAGCATCCAGAACCTCACCGAACGAGAACGAGAAGTCCTGGTTGAACTCGCTCATGGCCTTGCAAACTCCGAGATCGCGGACCAGCTCTTCGTAAGCGAAACCACCATTAAGACACACGTCTCGCATCTGCTCACGAAACTCGAGTTACGCGACCGCGTCCAAGCCGTCGTCTTCGCCTACGAACGTGGGTTGATGCGCCCAAAACCGTAGGGTCCCGCGGCCGAGGTTCCACGGGAAGGTTTTCGCACAAGACACCGTTTGTGTTTGACTCTGCCCTAACGTCATGCCGTATTGTCCGAGCGGATGACAGCAACTTCACCCGACTCAACCCACCGAACGACCGACGAATCCCCACCGCGGCCGACGACGGTACGGCACAAAACCGATACCTTCTTTCAGTACAACGGCGATTTCTATACGACGGAGAAAGCATGACATCTACAATCTTGGAACGCTCGGGTACCGCGGCGCGCATCGTTGACGGCGTGAAGATCTATGGTGAAGGAGACACCGAAATCCGAGCGCTTGACGGTGTCAGCGTCGAGTTCGAAACCGGCAAGTTCACCGCAATTATGGGACCCTCCGGCTCCGGAAAATCGACACTTCTGCATGCCCTGGCGGGTCTCGACACGATCGATGGCGGGCAAGTTTTCATCGGCGAGACCGATATTGGCACGCTCAAAGACAAAGCTCTCACTCACCTTCGGCGCGACAGTGTTGGGTTCATCTTCCAGGCGTACAACCTGATCCCGACCCTCAGCGCAAAGGAGAACATCCTTCTTCCACTGTCGATCGCCGGAAAACGGCCAGACAACGCCTGGTTCGACAAGGTGATCGAGGCGGTTGGGCTTGAGGATCGGCTATCCCACCGCCCGAACGAGTTGTCTGGAGGCCAAATGCAGCGGGTTGCGGCGGCTCGAGCCCTTGTTAGCAAACCTGACATCATTTTTGCCGACGAGCCCTCCGGCAACCTTGACTCGGTATCGAGCGCTGAGTTGCTGTCCTTTATGCGTAAGGCGGTGCGCGAGTTCGGGCAGACCATTGTGATGGTGACCCACGATGCGACCGCAGCTGCCTACGCCGATCGAGTCGTATTCCTCGACGACGGCAAGGTCGTCGGCACAATGGAGGATCCGACGGCAGACGACATCTACGACAGACTCAAAGAGCTGGGCAACTAGAGCATGTATAGAGCCGCGCTAAAGAGCGTTCTCGCACACAAGGTCCGTCTGCTCCTCACCGGCGTCGCGATCGTTTTGGGAGTGGCGTTTGTCTCGGGCACATTCGTGTTCACAGACTCGATAAAGGGCCAATTTGATGGACTGTTCGATGACATTTACCAAGGAATCGACGTTGCCATCGCCGCGGAAGGCACCGGCGTCGGACACGAAGACGCGCCATTCGACGAGTCGATCCTTGAAACAGTCTTGGACGTCGACGGTGTCGAAACCGCTGTCGGCGGAGTAGCTGGCTTCGCTGCGATCATCTCAACCGATTCAGATGGTGACCAGACCGTTGTCCGTAATGGCCAAGCCCCGACACTGGGTTTTGCATGGTCGACCGTCAGTAGGCTGTCGCCACTGTCCATAAAGGACGGAAACGGCCGGCCGCCCACGGGTCCCGGCGACGTAGCGGTTGACGTCGGTACAGCTAACAAAGAGGGCTACACGCTCGGCGACACGATCACGATCCAAGCTAACGGACCGGCAGAAGAGTTCACCCTTGTGGGGCTTCTCAGCTTTGGGGACCAGGACACACTGCTCGGTGCCACACTCACTGCCTTCGAGACGAAAGAGGCGCAGCGGATCTTTGACATGGAGGGGCAGTTCAACTCGATCGGTGTCGCCGCTGACTCGACGGCAACATCTGAAGAACTCACGCGGGCAATCAACGACGCGCTCCCGGACGGCGTCGTCGCCATCACAGGAAGAGCGCAGGCCGCTTCGGAACTCACCGAAATCAACGACGCTCTAGGAATCATCAACACCGCACTGCTGGCGTTCGCCGGCGTGGCCGTATTCGTGGGCTCCTTCATCATCCAAAATACGTTCCGCATCATCGTCACCCAACGTACTCGCGAACTTGCTTTGTTGCGTGCGATCGGCGCAACCGGTCGACAAGTCGTTGTCATGGTTGTCATTGAGGCGCTCATCGTTGCGGTCGTTGCATCCGCGATCGGCATCGTCGCTGGCATCGGTCTCGCCAGCGGCATACGTTCGCTGATGGCAGCCGCTGGCCTCGCGCTCGGTGAAGGCAGCCTCATCGTCCTTTCGCGCACAATCATCGTTGGCATGACGGTCGGAGTTGCCGTAACACTGCTAGCAGCCGTCCTGCCGGCGCGTAAAGCCGCCAAGGTTTCGCCTGTAGCCGCAATGCGCGGCGAAACACGAACCTCCAAAGGCAGCTTGCGAAGGCGATCCATAGCCGGTCTCGCGGTACTAGGCCTCGGGCTAGTGCTGTTGTCCATCGGCTTGTTCGGCTCGGCGGGCAATGCACTTGTGAACGTCGGATTTGGTGCGCTCATCATGTTTATCGGTGTTTCGATTCTCGCGCCGCTAGCCGCTAGGCCGATAGCGAACGTGCTGGGCGCGCCGTTGCCGAAACTGTTCGGGATCACGGGAACCCTCGCAAAAGAGAACACCAAACGAGCGCCTCGACGCACCGCATCTACCGCTTCGGCCTTAATGATCGGGATCGCACTGGTTGCGTTTGTGACAATTTTTGCCGCGACGACGAAGGCTTCGATCGCCGAATTGGTCGGGGACCTATTCCCCGCCGACTTTACGATTCAGTCGACGCAGACAGGGAACGACCCGAACATACCAATGACGTTCTCTTCGGACCTGGTCGCCGAAGTGAGCGCTCTCGAGGTGGTCGAGGTCGCAGGAGGGTTGCAAATCGGCAATGCGCTCATCGACGGAGACTCCGTGATCATCACCGGTGTCGACCCGGCAAAGGCGAACTCGCTCATGACGCTGGATCCACTGCCAGGGGCACTTGAAAGCCTGACCCTCAACACAATCATCGTGAGCACTAGCTCCATGGACAGCCGGGGATGGTCGGTCGGCGAAAACGTCTTGTTGACCACACCGATTATCGAGGACATCTCACTTACCGTCACTGGAACGTTTGAACGCGACGACCTCGGGGATTACCTGATCTCATCGGAATCATTCGAGGAGTACTATGAGACATCGGGAGATGCGTTTGTGATGGTGAAGCTGGCACCTGGCGTTTCGGATGACGACGGGCGCACGGCGATTTCAGTCGTGACCGACAAATACCCGACGACCAAACTCCAGGACAAGTCTGAGTTGATTTCGGAGGCCGAGAGCCAGATCGATACGGCGCTGGTGCTGTTCCAGGCGCTGCTCGGGCTGGCAATCATCATTGCGGTGCTCGGCATCACAAACACACTGGCTCTCTCGATCATCGAACGAACCCGCGAGATCGGGCTGCTTCGTGCGGTCGGTATGGACCGCCGCAACGTGCGCCGCATGATCCGATGGGAGTCAGTAATCGTTTCACTGTTCGGTGCAACTCTCGGCGTCGGCATGGGAATCTTCTTCGGCTGGGCAATGGCTCGGGCACTCGAAGACGAAGGACTCGGTAAGTTCACCCTCCCGATTGGATCGCTGCTGGCATATGTCGTGATCGCTGGAATAGCCGGCATCATTGCGGCGGCCTGGCCAGCCCGTAAGGCGGCGAACCTCAACATCCTAGAGGCCATTGCGTACGAGTAGCCAACAAGTCACGGGCGGGCCTACCGGGGCCCGCCGACGATGACCAGTAACGTGGCCCGATGACTCAGCGTGCTACGCCGACCCTGGTCCTCATCCACGGTGCTGCCAGCACCCACCGGGCGTGGGATTTCGTCAGGGATGGTCTCGTCAGTTTCTCCGTCGAAGCCGTTGACTTACCGGCCACATGACTGGAAACGGATCCAGTTGCGCCACGATCACCTCCTATGCAGACGCCCTGGGGGACAAGCTTCCCGCCGGACGAATCGTGCTCATCGAACATTCCATGGGAGGGCTCATCGCGTCAGAGCTAACCGCCGAACTCGACAACGTAATTGGGATCGTCACGATAGGCACGGGCGCACACATGGCTGTCAACAGCGAACTGCTCAGCTCCGCCAAGGAAAAGGCTGCATTGGCCATGGCGCCAATCCGAAAATGGTCGCTGAGTCGGGACGCATCGGAGGACTACAAGACTCGACTTCACGATTCGACATCACCCGAAGCGGTGGAATCGATCTTCAATGACCTCACGGCGTGCGAGGCGTACGTCGATGCGAGCACACGTCTTGCAGACTTCGATCGGCCCGCGCTGATCACAATCGGGGACGAGGACCGCATGGTCCCCCGCTCGCAAGCCGAGACCCTCGCAGCGGCCTCAGACTCTGCCCGGTTGGTGGTCATCGAAAATGCCGGCCACACTCCCCAAATAACGCAACCCGAGACGGTCGTCGCGATCATCGCGGACTTTGCGGCGGCCCTGTCTGCAACATCGACACATCCGACGTAACACCGCCCTATCGTTAGCACATCAAACCCCAAGGCGGTAGCGATGGGCACCCACGACGCTCTTCCCGACGATCGGAACGACAACGTGGAGATCTACATCAACGGCGAGTTCTTCCACCGGGCGGAAGCAAAGATATCCGTCTTCGATTCTGGATACCTCGTCGGGGATGGGATTTGGGAGGGCCTGCGCCTTCACCGCGGCGTATTCGTGTTCCTTGCAGACCATTTGGACCGACTGTTTGCAGGGCTCAAGACGGTGGCCATTGACCCTGAGATGTCGAGAAAGGACCTTGTAGCAGCCCTCTACGCAACGGTCGATCACAACGGCATGCGCGACAATGTCCACGTCCGAATGATGATTACCCGCGGAACAAAGAAGACTCCGGCACAACACCCGGATCTCACCGTGTCGGGGCCAAACGTCGTCATCATCGCCGAGCACAAGATCGCTGACTCGGCCGTGACGGAAAGAGGCATATCACTGTTCACAACGACGATTCGACGTCCACCGCCGGACGTGCTCGATCAGAAGTTGAACAGCCATTCGAAACTCCACGAGGTGATCGCTTTGATACAAGCGACACACGCGGGTGCTGACGAAGCCCTCATGCTCGACCCGCACGGGGCGGTGGCAACCTGCAACGCGACCAACTTCTTCATCGTCAAAGACGGCACGCTCCTCACCTCAACCGGTCAATACAGCCTCAACGGCATCACACGCTCGAAGGTGCTCAAGGTTGCCTCCGAAGCAGAAATCCCGGTTTATGAACGCGACTTTTCTCTCGTTGACGTGTACTCGGCGGACGAAGCGTTCGTCACCGGCACCTTCGGTGGCCTCACGCCCGTGCACACGGTTGACGGCCGCGCGATTGGGACAGGCAGCCGGGAAATGACGCTGCAACTGCGAGAGCTGTACGACGAGGAGGTCCAGCGCGACGTTGACGCCGGTTTGCGATGAGAATCTCAATGTGGTCAGGTCCGCGCAACATCTCGACCGCAATCATGTACTCGTTTCGACAACGTTCCGACATGGAGGTGTTCGACGAGCCGTTGTACGGCCACTATCTGGTTCACACCGGAATCGACCACCCCGGACGGCTTGAGACGATTGCGGACATGGAATGCGATGTCCGCAAGATTATCGACGACGTTCTCCTAGCCGACGGCGACACCAAGCATCGGTTCTACAAGAACATGGGCCATCACCTGGTCGGCGTTGATCTCAGCGTCCTCAATGGTATGACGAACATTCTGCTCACCCGCGACCCGCGCGAAATGCTTCCATCGCTATTCGAGGGATTCCCCGACGCAGACATTGACAGCACCGGGTTAGTGAATCAAGTTGGGCTCTTGGACATAATCCTTGAGCGCAACGAGGTCCCAATCGTGCTCGACAGCCGCCAAGTTCTCCTCAACCCGAAAGTGGTCCTCGGCGAGCTGTGTGACCGCCTGGAGATTCCATGGGAGGAAGCAATGTTGTCATGGGAGGCCGGACCGAAACCGGAAGACGGGTTGTGGGCTCGGCACTGGTACGCAAACGTGCACCGTTCAACAGGATTCGCCGAGTACCGCCCGAAGACCGAGCCTTTCCCGGACCACCTCCGCACGCTCCTCGAAAGGTGTACGCCGCTGTACGATCGCCTCAGAGAGTTCGCTATTCAGGCGTAACATCACATCGGCCCTTCGAGTCCCCAGTCGTCGGCGTGGTCAACAAGCCATTCGCTGACTTCGCGGCATCGGTCGAGAATCTCACACATTTTCTCGGTGCCGTTCATCACGTTGAGTAACGACACCTGCACCTTCCCAACGATTGATAACCGTAGCTCTGGTCCGTCCGACAACGCCGCATACGACTCGAGGACAGACACTTCGATCGGCAAGTCGAGACCACCGATCCCAGCAAGCTCGGCCGCAATAACGACAAGATCCGGTTGCTGCTTCAACGGAGGCAACCCCCAATTGAAAAACAGCGGCAATCGAAACTCGCCCTCAGCGTCGAGGACGACGTCCTCTGACTCTGCAACGCGGTCTTCAAGGGCAAGCAACACGCGGGGTTCGACGTCGAACGCCATGCTCAGGTCGAGCGGGCCGTCGCAAGCGGACTCCGGGTGAACGTCAATCTCCCATGCCTGACGCAGAGAGAACGTCTCAAGAAAGTGCCGCTCGTCGTGGACATGGAACCCGTGTTCCACAGCATGGTCCTTGAGGTAGGTAATGAAGCCAGCTATGTCGATAGCCAAAATACGTCTCCATCGATGACATCAGTGCAACACAACGCTACACGGACTGCAAGTCGTCAAAATCGGCGACTTCGGCCGCCTAACATTCGAGCCTACCCAGCGAAGGACCGAAGCGCTGCAGAAAGCCACGAGACAAGAATGCCAACGCGGAGTTGGCAACGCCGTCGGCTGGCGTTCAGCAAATCGGATGTCGACAAAACGGCACGGTGACGACACCCGCCGATGGGCGTTGCGCGACAGCATCGCGACGTTTCGATACACAAATCGACAGGGGAATCTACTACCCAACAAAGGTGTTGGAGTGGCTGAATACCTCGAAAGGACCACCGATATGACAACCACACGGCCGAAAATCAAGACTCAGAAAACGTTCCGGCGGGTCCGTGCGGTCGCCGGCGGCGACACGATTGCAGACTCCACCAAGGTGCTCATGGTGTGGGAAAAAAAGTTCTACCCAACGTTCTTTTTCCCGATGGACGACGTGCGCCTAGATCTGATGACCGCGACAGACGAGGTGGACCACAGTCCGCGTAAGGGCGACGCCCAACTCTATGACTTGACGGTCGGCGAAGAGCTCCGCAAAGCAGCCGCCCGGGTGTACCACGAGTCGCCCGTTGAAGAACTCGTTGGCTATGTCGCGCTTCGCTGGGATGCAATGGATGCTTGGTACGAAGAGGACGAAGAGATGTTCGTCCACGCGCGCGACCCGTTCACACGTATCGACATCCTCCAGAGTTCTCGCAACATTCGGGTCGAAATCGACGGCGTCACCGTTGCTGACTCAAACATGCCGAAGGTGTTGCTTGAGACCGGGCTGCCACGGCGGTTCTATCTTCCGCAGACGGACGTCCGCATGGACTTGCTCACGCCAACAGATCTCCACACAGCGTGCCCGTACAAGGGTGTCGCGAACTATTGGAACGTTACGATCGACGGCAATGTCCACGAAAACGTTGTATGGGGTTACCCATTTCCGACGTTAGAGAGCGCAAAGATCGCCGGTTACGTAGCGTTCTGGGACGAAAAGCTTGACATCTACGTCGATGGCGTTCTCCAGGACAAACCGAAGACTGTCTTCTCCTAATCCACCTCGTGCATGTGTAGCGTCGGTTCTTGCGGTATCCCCCATGAACGGGCGCTACACGCGTCCGACGCACGGATTGTGCCACAATTTGGCCGCCGTGACGTTGACGTCGGATCAGGAATCGTTGTCGCTGAGAACCGCAAGGGTGATGGCAACCATGACGGCAGCAATAATCTGAAGCCCAATGAACACCGCGCCCGTTGCAGGCTCAACACCGACGGTACGAGTAAGCATCCTTGCAAACGTAACTGCGGGGTTGGCGAACCCTCCAGAACTCGCCGAAAACGCCATGGCGGCGATGAACGCTCCGGCCGCCGGCCCTACCAATCTGACATCGCCATGCTCGACGAGGGCGCCAATGATGAACACCAGCCCGAAGGTCGCAACAAGTTCGGCGAGACCAAACCCCGTGGGAGCGGAAGCCAGGACTTCACCGACCTCGCCCGAAACGTCAAACATCGTTTCGGCAATGACGACGCCGACAATCCCGCCAATGACCTGTGCAGCGATGTACGGCAGAACCGCGGCGCGCTCTAGATGTCCACGCAACCACAGCATCACGGTCACTGCGGGATTGAAATGAGCGCCCGAAATCGGGCCGAGCGCAATAATGAACGCGGCGAGCGTGAATCCGACGGCGAATCCGGCAGTAATCGGCGTACCTGCGATGTTGCCGCCAACAACGGCGACTAGCAGAAACCCTGTCCCTATCGCTTCGGCGAGTAGACGTGCTCGCATGGTGCCTCCCACCAATAGATCTGATTCACCCAACGGTAGAATGCTAGCTTCCAAGGCCTGCTGCAAGCCGCTGCCCGTCCCATGGATCGAAACCGCATGCCAAACCGAACTGTTCTCTTTGTCTGTGTGCACAACGCTGGGAGGAGTCAGATGGCAGCTGCGTTTCTGCGCTATCACAGTGCCGGTGCCATCACCGTCCTGTCTGCAGGTTCAGCACCGGCGGACACCATCAACCCCGTCGTCATCGAGGTGATGGCAGAACGAGGTCTCGGTCTTGAGACGGAGCAGCCCACGCTTCTTGACAACGAGGCCGTACAGGCTGCCGACGTCTGTATCAAAATGGGGTGCGGAGACGTGTGCACGGTCTACCCAGGGAAAACGTACCTCGATTGGGAACTCGACGATCCTTCCGACAGAGACATCGTCGCCGTGCGCGAAATCCGAGACGCTATTGAGAGTTTGGTACTCACATTGCTCGACGACATGACGGAAACGACATCCCGGCACCCCATCTATGACCTCAGCGACAAAATGCTCGACGATCTGACACGACTATTTCCGACAAATGCAACGTTTGCAGGTGTGAAGGGCAACGATCACCTGTGGGACGATCTCAGCCCGTCGGGGGTCGCTGCGACCAGCGAGGTCCTTGGACAATGGCTGGACCGCGTCGATGCACTGCCCCCAGGAAACGACCAGTGGGACGAGCTGGCGATTCTGGTCGCCAGGGACGCTCTCACCGTGCCAATCCAGGACATCGCGGGCGGGAGGCATCTCCGTGACCTCAACTCGGTTGCGTCGTCGTTTCAATCGTTCCGAGAAATATTCGACCACATGCCCAAGGATTCGGTTCAGGGTTGGCAGAACATAGAAAGCCGGTTGTCGAGCCTTGCGTCGGCCATTGGCGGGTATCAGGAAAGTCTCGACATCGGCCGAACGAACGGCACGGCAGTCGCCATTCGTCAGGTCGAATCGGTCATCAAGCAGGCGCGCGTCAGTGCCTCAGATGAATCGCCGACACTCGACGTTGCGCGAGAAGCTCGGGATAGCGAGTACGTCGACGCTGACCTCCTCACACACATCGAAGCCGGAACCAAGAGCGCAATTATCGCGTTCGGTGGCTTTGCGGATTGGCTCGACAGTGTGTACCTCCCAGATGCGGCTGCCGAGGACGCTGTAGGTTCGGAGCGCTACCTGAGCGAAACCCGCCGGTACCTGGGCGAGACTATCGATCTTGCAGAGACATACGACTGGGGTTGGCGCGAGGTTGATTTCCTGCGCGGACGTATGCAAGCCCTCGCACACGAAATCACCCCCGGCGGCGGAATTGACAACGCTCTCACGGCCCTCAAGACAGAGCGACAGTGGGGTATCGCACCCGACCACGCCACATTCGTCGCTGCCATGCAGGACCGCCTCGACATGGCCCTTAGGCGACTCGACAAGACCTACTTCGATGTGCCCAAGTCGATTCGCTCAGTTGACGTCAAGATCGCTGCCCCAGGCGGCGCTCTGGGTGCCTACTACGTCGGCCCTTCAGAAGACTTCACCCGCGCTGGATGCGTGTGGTGGTCGTTTGCGGGAGAGTCAAAGGTGCCGATGTGGGATGAAGTCACGACCGCATACCACGAAGGCTTCCCCGGCCACCATCTCCAAGTCGGGATGCAGGCGTCTTTCACACAGAGGTTGAGCCGCATCCACCGTCTCTGGACGTGGCTTCCCGGAATGGGAGAAGGGTGGGCTCTCTACGCCGAAACGTTGATGGATGAACTCGGGTACTTCGACACTGCGGGGATCGAGTTCGGGTATTTGGCTTCGCAAATGCTGCGCGCAGCACGTGTCGTCATTGACATCGGAATCCATCTGAAACTCGAGATACCGTCCAATCAGCCGCTTCACGGAGGTGAGGATTGGTCGTACGAGATTGCCGTGCAATACCTCGAGGAGTACGTGGGTTTGAGCCACGAGTATGCAGACAGCGAGGTCACCCGCTACTCAGGTTGGCCGGGTCAGGCGATTTCATACAAGGTCGGCGAACGCGCGATCCTCGACATGCGCAGACGACTTTCGGACGAGGCCGGCGGAAACTTCGATCTCAAGAGCTTCCACCAGCAGCTCCTGGAGATCGGGCCGGTCGGTATCGATACCGTCCGTACTCTCATGCTCGGCAATGACAAGCAGCAGTAGTGCAACGTACTTTCTCTGTCCGGTGTTGGAACCGGTAGCGGCGACCCAAGGCATCATCCATGACCCCAACTCGTGACACGCTTGCGTTATCGCTCGCTGTCGACCTCGACACAGGGTTCCCGCATCTCGTGAGGCTATATCAGCGCGAGCTGTTCAGCGGGGCTCGGTCGATGGTTGACAGCCATGCCGACGCTGAAGACGTCCTCCAGGACGTTTTCCTGAAGGCGTACAAGGCTCTGCAGGCGTGGGACCACGACCGCCGACGGGATCTGTCCATCCGGCCGTGGCTGTGGACTATCACGACAAACACCTGTCGCAATCGCGCCCGATCCAAGGGGCGTCGCCCGACTGAAGTCGAGCTACTTGTTGGAGTCCAGGACCCGGTCGAACACCCGGCTGAACCCGATGCGACGATCGAGGAATGGTATGTTCGGTTGCGCGAACTCACTCGACCGATGCGCAACGCGGTCGTGCTCCGGTACGTCGTAGGACTCCAGATCGGCGAAATCGCCAACATCGTCGGGCGCCCTGAGGGGACGGTCAAGACGGACATTCATCGCGGACTTAAGAAGCTGCGTTCGATACTCGAAGAGGTACCGGCATGAACGATTACATCACATCAAGTCTCGCAACCCTGCAGACCGACGCTCCGGATGAGGTCATCGAACGGGTGCTTGTAGGCACCGGCAGCCTCGACTACTTCACCGCCATCTCTTGGCGCCATGGAACTCTGTGGGTGTCCTGGAACGGGCACGGTGTTTCGTGTGTAGCCCCCGGACAGCATCCGGACGCCTTTTTCACAACCCACGATGCCAAAGTCGGACGCGAACGCCGATCTGCCAACAGCATGCCTCCCCGGCTGCTCGATATGATCGAGAACACCCTCGAAACCGGTGTGATTGGAGGACTTCCCATCGACCTGCGGGGTGTTGCTGAGTTCCAACAGGACGTGCTGATGTCAATCAGGGCTATCCCACCGGGTGAACTCAGGACGTACGCATGGGTAGCGCGTCAAATGGGGAAACCAAAAGCTGCGCGAGCTGTCGGCAATGCCCTCAACGCAAATCCCGTGCCCGTGTTGATTCCGTGTCATCGTGTCGGTCGGTCCGACGGGTCGGTGGGACAGTACGCGTTCGGTCCTGAAATGAAACGCCAGCTACTGCACGACGAAGGTCTCGACATCAGCCGCCTCGACAGCTACGTCGATCGAAACATTCGCTACCTCGGTTCAAAAAACTATGACGCGTACTGCTTCCCATCGTGCCGAACCGGGAAACGCATGCTCGACGTCAACAGGGTCGAGTTCAAGGATCGCTCGGCCGCCGAAGCCGCTGGATACCGCCCATGCAAGGTGTGTAAACCGTGACGACGCGTCGTCGTTAAGTACCTGCTCCCTAGACTGAGGACATGACCTCAGACCGGCTGATCGAAACCATTCGCCGGGCCGTTATCGGCGACAACGACGTTGTCGATGGCCCGTACGGACCTAGGCGGGTCACGTACGTTGACTACACGGCGTCGGGCCGTTCTCTGACCTTCATTGAGGACTACATACGCGAGGCGGTGCTCCCCCTCTACGCAAACACCCACACCGAGTCGTCTGGCACCGGTCTGCAAACCAGTCGATTCCGCGAAGAGTCGCGAGAGATAATTCGACGCTGCGTCTCGGCTGATGACAGCCACGCCGTCCTGTTCTGCGGATCTGGGGCCACGGCAGCCATCAACCACCTGGTTGCTGTCCTTGGTATCAGAATCCCAAGCCAACTGGACGATGCACACGAATTCTCACGCCAGCTGAGCAGCGAAGATCGCCCCGTTATTTTCATCGGCCCATACGAACACCACTCGAACGAGCTCCCGTGGCGTGAGTCAGTTGCAGACGTCGTGCGAATCGATGAGGACGAGGACGGTCACATCGACCTCGCCCACCTTGAACGTGAACTTGTGACGTACAAGAACCGAGCCATGAAGATCGGGTCCTTCTCGGCTGCCTCTAACGTGACTGGCATAATTTCGGATGTGCGAGCGGTTTCGATCCTGCTCCACAAACACGGAGCTCTTTCGTTCTGGGACTTCGCCGCCGCAGCCCCCTACGTGTCGATCGAAATGTCCCCGGTCGATGATTCGCCGGACGGCGCCCTCAACTACAAGGACGCCATCTTTATGTCGCCACACAAGTTTGTTGGAGGCCCGGGTACACCGGGAGTTCTTGTTGCCCGCAAGGCGCTGTTCGGCAACCGAGTGCCCGCGAACCCGGGGG
>JADFQA010000055.1 GCA_022562055.1 Acidobacteriota bacterium
GCGCCGAAAGCGTGCGTGGTGCGATCATCGCACTTGGCGCAAAGCGAATCGGCCACGGCGTGCGCTGCCTGGAGGACCCGGAGGTGGTTTCGATGCTGGTCGACCGCGGGATTCCGATCGACGTATCGCTGACATCGAACCGACTTCTCGGTGTGGTCGAGTCGGATGCGAGCCATCCTCTACTTGACTTGATCGCCGCGGGTCTGATGGTGACTCTCAACACGGATGACCCAGGACTTTTCCGCACCACCCTGACCGACGAGTTGGCCCTGGCCGTCTCGGTGCACGGGCTGACTGGGGCGGACCTCGCCGAGCATATGAAAGTCGCCGCTCGCAATAGTTGTCTTCCCCTGGATCGACGCAGGTCGTTGGTCGCCGAGATCAACGCCTACACCGAGTAGATACCGCACAAACACCGCGTCCGCAGTGGCCTCTTGCGCTAGCCACGACCGTATACGGCATGGAATAGCGCAAGAGTTAGGAGCGCCTGTTCGGCGTGGCTTCTGGCGCCAAATATTCCCGTATACGGTATGAGATAGCGCAAGAATCCAAGGCAGCCCCTGGAAGGTCAGGTCGTGATCGAGCGTTCGTGCGACAAGATGCGATACGACTCTGCGTTTAGATCAACTCGCAACAACTCTCCGTGATGTGTGCAGGTCGCGTCTGGCAACTCACGTGTTACGAAATCTCGAATGTTTTCGGTGTCTCCGGCCGCGTAGATGTAGCGGCGCGCGGCGCGCAGCGCTCGTTCGAGGTGCTGCGTCCCGGACGGCCCGATCGCCACAGCTCCGACCGTACCCGGGCCGAGTCGTTCGAGGCGCTCATGTCCGTCGAGAATCTCGCGGTCTCGAAGTTGATCGGACAGATCTGGCAAGCCGAACTGGGCAATTCTCTGCACCTCGACGTCCGCATCGATCAACGCCGCCATTGCCCCAAGGCGTCGCTTGGGAGCGCTGTCTTGGGGTATTTCGACGTTCCGAACTATTTCAATGAGATCGTCGACCCGGTGGTCGTAGGTGTGGTGACCGAGCGCCCACTGCCGAGCGTCTTCAGCAAGACGGGCCATCTTCTCCGGTTGGGCCATGACTCTGTGCACCTGGCCGACGACGTCGTCCTCCAACACAAGGTAGTGCTCGCGTTTGACGATCAGGTCGGTGCCTGGCAGATCGTCGGTGATCAAGATCGCTCCTGACCCGACCGACTCGAGCACCCTCATGGTGATTGGGTAGTGCCTCGTGCCTGCCTCGTTGATCACCGTCTTTGCGTTGCCGTAGATGTCCGCCATTTCCCGCGCGGACACATCAGAGACGAACGCGGTTTTGTCATCACCTAGCGCATTTTCGAGAGTTTCGACAAGCTGCTGCCTACGGGCGTAGGTTCCACCCTTGCGCCGCAGCTGGCCACCGACCATCGAGACTGCGTACTTGCGTTCAGCCCACGGAATCGAGGCGTCGACGAGTTCGGGTGCGAGTCCGAACGTGAATCTGTGTATCGGCACCGGAAACCGGTGCGCCAGATGCCAGGAGTGTGCCAGCAGTACTGCATGTGCACCGTAACGATCAACGAGGCGGAGGTTCGTGGCGACGTGGTGTTCGCCGTGGTGCACCCAAAAAAGTACCGGGATGCCGGGATTTGTACCCATGACTGTCAGCGCCGGGTACGGACCTTCGACAAACACCACCGCATCGGTGGCTGTAGGAACGGCGTTCCAATCAATCTCGTCGGTGTGGAGGTCGACGGTGATGCCTGCACGGACCATCGCAGCTTCTAGGTACTTGCCGGGATTGGTGTCCGTCTTGCGGAAACAGAGCGCAATGCGGAGATCGCGATAACGCCCTGGTTCGGGCACGCCGGCGTCGCGCACGTCGGCGGGGGTGATGTACGGACCGCCCGGCCCGGCGGGTGAGACGCTGAGTTGGGGGTTGTGGGGCGCGAGGTCGACAAGGTCGCGCGGCCCGGCGTTTTCCCATCGAGGATCGCGCGCGACGGTCGCGTTTGTGCCCACGGCGGCCGCCGCAGCAATCGCGACTTCCGCCAGCGAGGTTGGGTAGATGATGTCGGGGTTTGTCGCCCTCACAGCGTCTACGAGGTGTTTGTGATGCATCAGCCGCCGCATTGATTTGGTCTGTGCCCGGCGCAGCAACGTCCGTAGCTTGCCCTTACCTTGCGGGTAGCGCGTCGGCACGAGCTTGAGCGTTATGCCGTCGTTTTCACAATCGGAGCGTTTTCCGCTGGCAACTACGACAACGGAGTGGCCCACGCTGGCGAGACTGAACGCAAGAGTTCTGGCTCGGGGGTCGTTGCAGTAGCGGCCGATTGCGACCAGGGTGATCCGCATAATGCGCGATGGTAGCGCGGCTGTATTTCGAGGACCCATCCGACGCTGCCTAAGAACAGGCCTCGCTGCTTGGTTGCTCCGGAAGGCCATCAGCACGCGCCAGCACTTCGAGTCGCCGCCCCACAGCGAACGGGATCGGACGATGGATCGGCCACGAGGCTCGGCCAGCTAGCGTATTTGTCAGCATGCTCAACCACTTGGACAAAAGATGACGGCTCGTTGGACCGGTGCCGAGAACGACTATCGGGGCATCCTCGGGCTCGAAATGTCGCGTGACTGCAAGGTCGCAGTCGTCATTCCGGCATTTGAGCGCCCGGACGTTTTGTCGCGATCGCTTGCTGGTCTTCTGGGTCTCGGTGATGTTGGTGTGAACGAGGTTGTCGTCGTCGATGACGGTTCCACTGCTGACCTCGAAAGTGTCGTCTCCCTGTACTCCGACGTTTTGCCCATTCGGTTCATCCGACAGGAGTTCGACGGATTTGGTGCCGGGCGCGCCCGGAACCTTGGTGCCCAGCAGACGGAATCTGATGTGATTCTGTTTCTCGATGCGGACTGTATCCCAGCGCGGGGCATTGTCGAACGGCATCTGCGTTGGCACAATCGTGTCAGCAACGCGGTAGTAGTCGGGTCACGAGTCGACATCGACGAAACGGAGTGGACGACTGAACGGCTTCGCTCTGGTGGGATCGCGCCAGACCAGGTCGGGCAGACAACGGACCCATGGGGTGGGATTTCGGTGAGCGACTGGAGAGCTTCTTTCTACCGAGGAACCCGCCGGCTGCTTATCGCGGATGGCGCATTTCGGGCGTGTGTCTCGAACAACCTCAGCGTGTCGCGAAGCGCGTTTGACGCCGTTGGAGGTTTCTCAGACGCCTTCACCGCGTGGGGCGGAGAAGACACCGAGCTTGGTTGGCGACTCTTCCAGGACGGAAACTTTGTGGTTCCCGAAGAGGGTGCAGTAGTTTTTCACCAGGTGCACGGTGAGGACCAGGATGCCGGTGCCGACAGGCGTGCAACGTCGCGGAATCTGAACCGTGCGTTGATGGCAGATCTGATCCCTAACCGGATGTATCGCAGTCATCCGGGGTCCACGTTCACGGTTCCACAGTTGACTTGGATCGTTTCGGGGGCCACCCCAGAGGAGATCGAAAGCACGCTGCGATGGATCAACGCTGTGGGGTGGCTCGACAACGACATCGTTGTTGTCGGCAGTGACGCAGCAGTCGCACCATGGCTCACACGATCGGCGGCCTCTGGTCGATTCGCCGTGAGATCCGTCGATGGGTCGCCGCAGCTCGCTGATCTTCTTCCGGACGTTCGTGGCGAATTCGTTGCCCTCGTTGGGCCGTTCGACGCAGCCGACAAGTCTCTGCTCGGTCGCACGATGAAGAGATTCGACGCCGACCCGCGTCTCGCGTTGGTCCAGGTTCCCTATGTGGACGATAAATCGTCAACCATCAGAAGGGTCGGTGATCTTCTCGCCTTCGACCAGGCGCAAGGCTTTCCGATGTTCTGCGTCGTCCGCCGCCGGGCGCTTGCGAAACATCCGAGGCAGATCACCGTCGTCGACGCAGTTGCCGCGGTGTCGGGTACCGAGCGTTCCGGGCTTATTAGCAATCCGAAGGTTCGTGTAGAAGGCGACCTCTCGGGTGGCTCTCCCTCACTGGGGATTGAGTCTGCAAGACGTCTCGGGCCGAAAGAACTCGCTCGGATGGCGAAGGCAAAGGTAGATCGATCGCGCGTCGAAGGGGCCGAGTCGAAGCCCTCACCGGAATTGCTCGGAGTTTCGTACGTTGGCTTCACCGGCAAGGACAACCTCGGTGATGAGGCGATCCTGCAAGCCATCCAGGGATTGCTACCAGGGTTGACAATAGAACGAGATCATCCGGCTCCCGCGGCGATCATGGTTGGTGGCGGTACAATCTTGAACGGGAACAACTACTACCTCACACGGATGATGCGGGAGGACCGTCCGGGCATCCTCAGGTTCGTTTTCGCACCGGGTGTCCGGGATCCCGATTACTGGGGTGTTACCGAGCCGATGGAAGATTGGTTTTCGTTTTTCCGGTCCGCTGAGCCGTTGACGGTACGCGGCCCAGATTCCGCTCGCCATCTGAGGACTTTGGGGTGGAAGGGAGACATCGTGATGATCGGTGACCCTGCCCTGTCGTTGGCCCGTCCAGAAGTTGCAGAATCAGCGGATCGCGTGATCGTTGCACCTCTACACACCGGTGGAAACCTTCACGGCGGCGATGA
This sequence comes from Acidobacteriota bacterium, assembly GCA_022562055.1. Classification (NCBI taxonomy): domain Bacteria; kingdom Pseudomonadati; phylum Acidobacteriota; species Acidobacteriota bacterium. Next base: position 4,595 of record JADFQA010000055.1, read on the forward strand.
CAGTGCCGTGTTGGCCGCGCTCGCTCAAGAGATCGATCGCCTCACAGCCGACGGTCTTCAGGTGACGCTGATGGCGTCCTTCCCCGGCGACGACCGCTGGATTCTTGAAATTGAACGTTTGATCAGTGGTGGTCCGGTGGAGTACATGGCTGGGTACGCCGACCGCGACGCAGCGCTCACTCTCATTGCCCAGGCTCGGCTCGTGATCGGCGAGCGGCTGCATGCTTCGATTCTCGCCGCAGCCATGCACACGCCGTTTGTTGCGCTTGAGTACCGCCCGAAGGTTCTCGACTTCGCCCGTTCGATTGACTGTGAGCAATACGTTGTTCGTACCGATGCTATCGATCACCTCTCGCAGACTGTCGATCTTGCATTGCGCGACGAATCGGCGTTTCGGTCGCATCTCGCAGAGGAGGTTGCTCGTCTTATTGAGATGCAACGCAGCCACGCCGAGATGATCGCTAAAGCAATGGCTGCTAGCTAACCGACCCCGATTTGGATTCTGGCGCTTTCTCATGTGATATACGGTATGAGAAAGCGCCAGAATCCAAAGTGTCGCGTATCATGGAACGCATGAAACCCAGTGTTGTCATTGTTGGTGCCGGATCAATGGGACAGATCCTTGCCGAGGGGCTACTGCGCGCCGGATGGGAGACAGACACCGTCCATCTCGTTGCCCGGCGCGAGGAACGCGCCGCTGAAGTTGAGCGCCTAACCGGGATCTCCACCACCCTGGACGCCGCCGCAGCCGTCATCGGCAAAGAGGTCGTCGTTCTCACAGTCAAGCCGAAGGACGTGGCGGCGACCTGCAAGTCCATCCGGGAAAGCCTCACATCCGATCAGGTCGTGTTGTCGGTGGCCGCCGGCGTTCCGCTCAGTGTGTATCGTACTTTGCTGCCCGATGTGGCGATTGTCCGGGCGATGCCGAACACCCCAGCCGCCGTCGATGAAGGCATGTCGGCATTCTGCGCGGAGGCCGACACGTCGTCCGATGCCCTCAAACTCGTCGAGGCGGTGCTCGGCGCCGTCGGCGAAACGATTTACCTTTCCGAAGACCTCATGGACGCCGTCACCGCCATCTCCGGCAGCGGTCCCGCGTACGTCTTTCTGCTTGCCGAAGCCCTCACCGAGGCCGCTATTAGAGAGGGCCTGCCACACCACGCCGCGGAAAAACTGGTTCTGCAAACGATCCGCGGGGCGGGGTTGCTCGCCCATACTTCTGACAAGAGCGCTTTTCGGTTGCGGGCTGAAGTTACGTCGCCGGGCGGGACGACGTCCGCTGCTCTGCACGTTCTTGAGAACAGTGGGTTCCGCACCTCGATCGAGGACGCGGTCCGCGCCGCGGCGCAACGGTCCCACGAACTGGGTGTCGCTGCAGCCGAACTCATCGACAACGACTAACAAACCAGCCCTGTGGGACGGCCCAAGCTCGGTCACGCCACTGCGGTGCAGACCGGTGTCCAGGAGCGGGATCGCGGCGGAGCATCCCCGGTCTCCTCAGCAGGCTCCAGGACCGCCAGCCGGAATTATGTCACCGACGACGGTACTGTTCGGGGGCACACGATCCGGCAGGGAGTTCAGGCAGTGGGTAGACGGATGACGCGCAGCGGTTTCGCTGCGCTTTTGGTGGTAACCCTCATTGCGCTGCCCGCTGGGACGGTTCTCGGTGAGACGAATGCTTCCGACGTTACTGATGAGGTGCAGCGACAGGGTTTCTTCGTAGAGAGGGGCACGTCGGTCAACGCGTAGCAGGCGGGTAACCTTGTCGCGGCGGCCCGTAACGCAGGGGAGGAACTCTTTCTTGTCTTCCTGGCCGATGAGCCAACCGCCGGCGCGACGTTCTTTGCGGAAAGCGTTGTGAACGACCTACCGTCCGGGATCGTCCTTGTGGTCGCACCTGACACGGTTGGGTATGCCGGCCTGTCGACCCGGGCGACTGAACGTGAACTCTCCTTGGCGCTCGATGACGCCCTCAACATCGGTGGCAGTGACTTTGATGTCGCCTCCACTTTTGTTGGCGCGCTTCCTGGCGTCGAACTGAGTGGTGCGTCAGCGCCGACGTCAACATCCGCCGCTACGCCGGCGACCAGCAGGAGTGGTGGTGGGTCGTGGATTCTTTGGATCATTCTGATCGCGATTGCGGCTGGAGCGTTTTTCCTTTTCCTCAACAGTCGAGAGCCTCGCGGCCGTGAACACCAGGGTTCTGCGCTGGCGAAGGCAAAGGCAAAGGCTGAGGTTGGGCAGATGCTCTCTGCCGTTGCGAACGACATCCTCGACATGGAAGACGAGGTGCGGTCCGCAGACAATGAGCGCGTCGACCGCTTCTACCAGGACGCCAGTGGCACCTATTCCAAGAGCTCTAAGTCGTTCGAGGATGCTACGACTGCACAACAACTCCTCGAACTCTCGAACGACTTAGAGCTTGCCACATGGCAGCTTGACTCCGCCGAGGCGATTCTCGACGGCAACGAACCACCCCGCCGCCCAGAGCCCCGGCGGTTTGAAACCCCGGCGCCGGCTCCGTCTACTACGGGCACCCCGGCCGAGCGTCGCCCTCAAGTAGTGGGAACAAGCCAACTGCCATCGCGGCCGGAGTACAACCGCAGACCCACTCGGCGCAGTGCCGCGATGGGTGGTGGCCTCATGGACCTTCTCAGCGGCGTGCTGGCGTCGGGTGCGTTGACTCGGCTTGGTGGGGGCCGATCCAGCCGTCGACGGCCGCGCGCGCGAGTGTTGCCTACGCGATCACGATCTCGTTCCACGGGAGGTACTGCTACTCGCCGGTCACCCCGTTCTGGTGGCGGGTCCAGGAAAAGAGTTCGCGGTGGCGGCCGACGGAGAAAATGATGGCTGGGAGGTGCAGGCTGTTTTTCGGACGCCATATCCATTCACCTACAATGAACGCGAAACCTGAGGAACGACTCACATGGGATTCTTAAAGAGGATGTGGGGATACATCACCACTTTGTTCCGTACGACGGCCGAAAACGCCATGAATCCGGAAATCGAGATCGAGCAAGCGATCAACGAAGCCAAGAAGAAGGACCAGGCGTTGCGCAACCAGGCGGCGAAGGTTGTTGCCAATCGAACGCTCCTTGAAGGCAAGCTCGAAGACGCTGCCGACTCCGTAGGCGAAGCCCGCGAGATGGCGAAACAAGCCCTCATGCGTGCCGAAGAGGCGAAAGTTGCGGGCGACACAGAGGGGCAGGCGAAATGGACGAAAGCCGCACAGTCCCTAGCCATGCGGTTGCAGGCATCCGAGAACAATCTCACGACGCTGAAGTCGCAGTACGAAACAGCGGTAACTCAGGCCGAGGCTGCAAAGCGTGCTGTGCAGACAAATGCAATGAAGGTTTCTGAGCTCGCGGCCAAGCGCATCGAACTTCTCGGCGATCTCGAGGCCGCCAAAATGCAAGAATCGGTGAACGCTGCTGTGGAGTCCATGTCATCTGTGATGGACGACGATATGCCTTCGTTGAGCAAGATCGAAGAGAAGATCGAGGCCCGCAAAGCCGAGGCTATGGCGAAAGCCGAGCTTCGTGATGCAACCCCAGAGGGCGCCGAGGACGAACTCCGCGAGGCCATCAACATGGCTCAAGCGGACGCCACGCTCGAAGAACTCAAGAAGGAACTCGGTCTCACCAGCTAACGCCGTACCCAGAATCGAATCGTGCGTATGGTGGCCCCGGTTGATCCGGGGCCACTTTCGTCAATGCCTATCCGCGGCAGGCCGTCTGGCACCGCGCGACGATTGCCCTTAGGCGGTCGGCATCGTTAACGTCACACGTTATGGCTACAGATTTAGAAATTGCACGATCGGTTGAGCCGCGCCCAATCACGGACGTCGCCGCCGACATGGGAATCGCATCCAAACACGTTGAGCCCCGAGGCAGGGGGATCGCCAAGATTTCCTTAGGGGCGCTTGGCGACATGCCGGCACCGCGGGCGAAATACGTCCTCGTCACTGCCGTCAATCCGACTCCCTTCGGGGAGGGCAAGACGACAGTTTCCGTAGGTCTTGCACAGGGCTTCAAACTCATCGGCGAGAGCCCGGTCCTGACCCTGAGACAGCCGTCGCTCGGTCCGACATTCGGCATCAAGGGTGGCGCGGCTGGCGGTGGATACTCGCAGGTGATCCCAATGGAGGAGATGAACCTGCACCTCACTGGAGATTTTCACGCGATCACGGCGGCCAACAACCTGTTTTCGGCGATCATTGACAACCACATTCACCAGGGCAACGAGCTAGGGATCGATATCAACCGCATCTCGTGGCGGCGGGTCCTTGATGTCAACGATCGAGTGTTGCGCGACATCGTGACTGGGCTTGGGCCGCGTCTCAACGGCGTTCCACGTCAGACAGGTTTTGATATCACCGCTGCATCCGAACTGATGGCTGTACTGGGGATGGCGACCAGCCTTCAGGATCTTCGCAAGCGGCTGGGGCGGATCGTCATTGGTTACAACCGGGACATGGAACCGATCACCGCCGAGGATGTCCACGCAGCAGGGTCCATGACCGTACTGCTCAAGGATGCATTGAATCCCAACCTGCTGCAAACACTTGAGGGCACCCCTGCGCTTGTTCATACCGGCCCGTTTGCGAACATCGCGCACGGGAACTCTTCGATCGTGGCCGACCTGATTGGCATCCGCGGCGGCGACTATCTCATCACCGAGGCAGGGTTCGGTTCGGATGTGGGCGCAGAAAAGTTCTTCAACATCAAGTGCCGGGCTTCGGGTCTCGAGCCCGACGTCGCGGTGATCGTGACAACAGTGCGGGCGCTGAAAGTGCATTCGGGGAAATTCGCAATCAAGGCCGGAAAGCCGCTACCGGATGAGATGATTGCGGAGAACCCGGACGATGTCCTCGCCGGCGCCAGCAACCTTCGTCGCCACATAGCCAACATGCGTCTGCACGGCGTCGTGCCGGTCGTCGCGATTAACTCGTTTCCGACAGATCATCCATCCGAGCACGCCGCGATTTCCGAGATCGTCGAAGGGGAGGAGGCGGTCTGGGCGATCGCCGAGCCGTTCAGCCGTGGCGCCAAAGGTATGGTGGCGCTCGCCGAGGCGGTGCGAGACGCGGCTGAGGAGGGCTCCGACTTCAAGATGCTGTATCCATCTGACATGCCGCTTGCGAGCAAGATCACAACGATCGCTACGAAAGTGTACGGAGCTGACGGAGCGGACTTCGCCCCTGCCGCGCTCAAGAGTCTTGCAAAGTTCGAAGCAATGGGCCAGGGTCACTTGCCGATCTGCATGGTGAAGACGCAGTACTCTCTCAGTCACGATCCTGGCCTCACCGGCGCTCCGACCGGGTGGACACTGCCTGTGCGTGATGTGCAGCTCGCGGCGGGGGCGGGGTTCGTGCTGCCGCTCACCGGCGCGATCGTGCGGATGCCAGGCCTCGGTAAGAACCCGGCTGCGCACTCGATCGACATCGACGAAGACGGCAACATCGTTGGTCTCAGCTAGCGGTTGAACCCCTGGTGTTGTTGCCGTAGTCGCCAGGTTCGAGATGAATCGTTGCCTGTGGGCGATGCGTCCGCTTTAGCCCTCGGCGAAACGACGACGCGCGCTGCGGGCCGCGCAACGATCGACATACCCGCGACGTTCGGCGATCATGGTCGACCCTGAACGTGATACCAATCGGGTCATGAAAACAGCAGAAGGAGACAGCATGAGCATCGTTGTCATCAACGCAGTAGCCGTCCCACCACAGGCTCGGGAGGGTTTCGAGGCCCGCTTCGCCGCCCGCGCCGCCAAGGTCGAAGATGCCGCCGGGTTTGAAGGTTTTGAGCTGCTCCGACCAGCAGAGGGTCAAGACCAGTACTACGTGTATACGCGGTGGGAGAGTCGGGATGCGTTCAACAACTGGCGGAACTCGCAGGAATTCGACAAGGCACATGCCCCCGACTCGAAGGCGCCCGTCGGCACAGACTCTTCGGTTCTCCATTTCGAGGTGGTGTTCGATGTGCAGGCGAGTTCGTCCTGAGGCGTTAACGCTGATTCTGTTTCCAGACCGAGTGCATGATCGGCAGCGCGAATCTGGGGTTACGACTCGCCTCGGTCAATCGCGGCCGCCTGCCACACCTGGGTAATCGGCATCACCTCGATCAGGTTGACGTTGACGTGGGCGGGCTGCTCGGCCAGCCACGCAATGCTGTCCGCAATGTCCTGGGGTTGCAGAGCCTTTGCTCCGCGGTAGAAATCGTCAGAGCGCTCGACGTCACCGTGGGTTCGGACCACAGTGAACTCGGTCTCCCCCATGCCGGGGGAGAGGTCTGTCACGCGAACACCTGTCCCTATTAGGTCGGTGCGTAGGTTGCGGCTCCACTGACGGACAAATGCTTTCGTTGCTCCGTACACGTTTGCACCGGTGTAGGCCACGGTTGCAGACACCGAGCCGATATTGATGATCGAGGCCCCCGGTCCGGTTTCGACGAGCTGGGGGAGCAGTGCAGTTGTGACGTTCAGCATGCCGACGATGTTGGTGTCGATCATTCTCTGCCAGTCGGTTTTATCGGCCTCCATTGCGCCGAGTACTCCGAGCGCAAGCCCAGCGTTGTTAACCAATGACCTGATCGGGGTGATTGTGTCGGGGAGTGCAGCGATTGCGGTCGCGATCGAGGCCTCGTCGGTGACGTCCATCTGTGCAATGTGGAGCCGGTCGGAGCTGAGCTCTGCAACAAGTTCTTCGAGCCGTTCAGCACGTCTGCCGGTGGCTATCACGGTCCAACCCCGTTTCACCATCTCGTACACTGCCGCCCGGCCAAATCCCGACGTCGCACCGGTGATCAGCATGGTTTTAGGCATCGTCGTTCCTCTCGGTGGTCAAGGTTCAAGCATAGAGAGTGTCCAACGCGAAAACGCAGAGATCGTAGCCGGAGCCAGTGGAGTGCTGCAGCGACCGAATCGTGGTCATCGACACCGTCACCAACGAACAATGGGTAGTCAACACCTTCGCCCGATTCGCGTTCCTGAGCTGATCGCAGATTTCCCTGGACTTGTGGCCTAGGTTTCGTCTGGCTGGTCGACCCTGTGAGACAGCTCGGTAGCGGACTATTGCTCGTTGTTGCGTGCTCGTCTCCGCAACTCCGCGAGGAGGGTCTGGGCTACCACTGTGTCTGGGTTATCAGGGCCGAGGACCCGTTCTGAATCGACAACAACTTGTTCGAGCAGTTCGATCGCCTCATCAACGCGACCTACAGAACGATACAATCCCGCGAGGTTATTGCGGGCGGTGAGCGTGAAATAGTGGTCCAGACCAACGACCCGTGTGGAGTCCACGATCACTTGTTCGAGCAGGTCGATAGCCTCGTTGACCCGGCCCGCGGAGTTGTAGAGGGACGCGAGAGTGTTACGAGCATCAAGTGTGGCTGTTTCGTCTAGGTCGGGAGCCCGCGAGGACTTCGCGAGTGCGGTTTCGAGAACTTCGATCGATTCTCGTTTCCGACCCGCTGCGTCGTAGATCATCGCAAGATTGTTAGCGATGGTCAGGGTCGCTTCATCGCCTGGGCCAAGTAGCAGGTCCAAACCGACAAGCCCCTCCTGGTGAACGACGATGGCTTCGTCAATGCGCCCCGTCGACAGATACAGGGCTGCGAGGTTGTTGCGGATGGTCAAGGATGTGCGATTGCTCGTGCCGAGCTTCCGCTCTGCGTCTACTAGACATTCTTCGAGGAGTCCGACCGCTACTTCGAGGTTCCCTGTGTGGCGATACATCCATGCAAGGGCGCCGCGTCTGTCGAGAGTGTCTCGGTGGTCTACTCCTAGAACCCGCTCGGAGTCCGCGAGTACTTGTTTTTGGAGTTCGATGGTTTCGTCGAATCGACCTACTGAGTAGAAGAAGGAGGCGAGGTTGCTACGGGCCGCGAGCATGTCGGGGTGATCTGTTCCGTGAATTTGTTCGATGTCCGCAAGTACTTGTTCTTGCATGTCGATGGCTTCATCGGCTCGACCAACTAAATAGTAGCTGTAGGCGAGGGCGCGGCGCGCGTCCAGCGTGGCCGGGTGGTTTCTACCTAGTACGCGATCACAATCGCGGATCGCCGAGCCCGC
>JADFQA010000056.1 GCA_022562055.1 Acidobacteriota bacterium
GCAGCAGCGCGACTGCGAACCGACCGAGGGCTTCACCGGCGACCACCGTCGAAGCGCTCGTCGGTGTTGCCAGCATTCGACGTGATACCCCCCACTGCCGTGATTGCACGAGCGCCGCCCCGCCCGACAGCGACGTGAGGAAAGTGAAGAGCAGCAGGTTCTGCGCAGCTCCGAGGTCGAATGTGCCAAGCGGGCGCTCATTGGAAATGTTATCGACACTGTCGACCTGTACTGAAAAACCACCAACGATTGCCGACACTCGGTCGACGACCTGCTGAGCTTCGCGCGGCGAGTCAGCCAACCCCGAACCGAGGAGCACATCCGCTGCCCTGAGGGCGGCGGCCTCTTCGGCCACGGCACCTTGGATGACGTTGCGAATCTGAGTGGCGTTTGAACCCTGTCGAACGAGGATCTCGACCTTGAGGCTTCCCGGACCATCGTCGGGGATGACAACTGCAGCCTCGAACCTTCCGCGAGACACCCCTTCGAGCACTTCATCAGGGGTTGCGACCAAACGTGGGATGAACCCATTCAGATTTTGGAGTCGGTCGGACACCGCCTCGGCGGTCGGGCCAACCCCCTCAACGATTCCGATCCTCGGCGAGAACCCGTCCCCGAATGTTGCGCCGACGACCACCACCAAAAGCATGGGGAACAGGAATATGAAGAACAAAACCAACGGGTCGCGGACCATGCGACGCAGGGTAATGGAAGCAATCACAACAACTTTCACAGGCGCACCATCTTCCGTATCCGGATGCTGGCAAGGCCACCGGTGATAAATGCGAACGCAAGCAAAGCCAAGAATGCGGGCACGGCCGCGCTCGGGCCGTCGCCTCCGGCGAGGTCGGCGAGCCCTCGCAGGAACCATGCGTGTGGTGTGGCCAAGGAGATCTTCGAGAGAATCACCGGCCCTTGACTGACTGGGAACAGCGACCCTCCGAGCAGACCGAGAACTACGGCGACAACAGATTGCATCGTGGACGCCTGCTCGGCTGTCCTAGCCACCGTGGCGATCATGGCCATGATCCCGATCGCAGACAAGACCCCGCCGAAAACGAGCATGCCAACCCCGATCGGGTTGCCCCAGTTTGCGCCGATCTGCCATGACGTTGCCGTGATCAAGACGAACATCGAAACCACCCCGAGCGCGAGAGCGGCAAGTCCCTTGCCTGCGATGATCGACCCGGGATGGATCGGTGACGAAAGCAGCCGCGGCAAGGTGCCATCGGTACGTTCTTGCACCAGTCCCGAAACCGCGAATTGAACCGTGAAAAACAAGAAGAACACTGACATCCCCGCCGCAAAGAATGTGGAGATGTCGAGCTGCCTGTCTGCCGCTTGCGAATCGACCACTGCCAGCCGAATCGGGGTGTCGACGGTCAGGGCTGCCAATGCCTCTGGGTCGGTCCCGCCGTTGAACAGCCCCGCTGCGACAGCCAATTGGACACCCGAAACGTCGCCCCCGAACTGGCGGGCAATGGAAGTGGCGATTTCCCCGCTGATGGGTGCTTCGTTTGTCGTGATGACCTTGATCTGGCCACCACCTTGCGCGACCGCGGCGTCGATGCCATCGGGAAACTCGATCACCGCAAACACGTCGAGCCGTTCGACCGCGGCGCGGGCCTCGCTCGCCGTGTCAAAGTAGGTCACGGCGAACAATGCGTCGTCGAGTTCATCTACAACTTGGCTTTGGAACAACGCACCCATCTCGGACTGCTCCACGCCTACGACGCCGAGTTCCATCGTGAACTCACCGGCAGACACATCCGGGATGATGAGCGAGAAGATGACCGCCAGACCTAGGGGCGCAAGAAAACCGAGTGTTATCGCTGATTTGTCTCGAATCCGCTGACGGGTGTCTTTGATAGCGAAGAGGACAGCGATCATGGTTAGTCCCGCAGTGCTTTGCCGGTGAGGTGGAGGAACACCGACTCAAGGTTTGGTTCGTCGATCTCGACGCCGGTGATGTTTGCGCCTGTCTCGACCACGACTTTTATGATCCCGGCAAGCGACGCACGGGCGTCCGTAACTATCAGTTCGATGGATTTGTCGCCCACACTCGCCTGGTACACGCTTTCGAGTTCCATGGCTGCGTTGGCGGCAGGTAGGCCGTGTCCAGTGATCCCAATGTGGACACTGTCGAGTCCGCCCTGTTCTTGGACGAGCTCGCGCCGCGTACCTTCTGCAACGATCTTCCCGTCGTCGATGATGCCAATGCGGTCACAGAGGCGTTCCGCTTCCTCCATATAGTGCGTCGTGTAGAGGATCGCCATGCCTTCGGTGGCCATTGCGTCGACCGACTCGAGAATGGCGTTTCGAGACTGCGGGTCGACACCGACCGTTGGCTCGTCGAGAACGAGCAACCTCGGCTTATGCATGAGGCCGATGCCGATGTTGAGCCGCCGTCTCATGCCACCCGAGAACCTGGATGTTCGCTCTTTTGCTCGGTCGGAGAGGGCGACGATTTCGAGCACCTGGGCGGCGCGATTTTTCAACGTTCTGCCTGACAGCCCGACAAGCCTTCCGAAGAACATCAAGTTCTCCCGCGCTGACAGGTCGGGGTAGATGGCGACGTCCTGTGGGACGTAGCCGACTGCTGTCTTCGCCCTCGTCGCCTTCGGGTTCATGATCTCGCCGGCAACAACTACCTCGCCGCCGTCGGCCTCGAGCACCCCGACCACCAGGCTGAGCACGGTCGTCTTGCCCGCACCGTTGGGACCCAGCAACCCGTACGTCTCACCAGGATCGATGTGGAAAGAGACATCGTTCACTGCGACGAGGCTGCCAAAAGTTTTGCGAATCGCTGTGCACGTGAGCACCGGGCCCGTCAGACCGATACGGTCGCCGGTGTTGCTCGTCATCGGGTCTCCATGCCGGAACAATAGTTGTGATGGTTCGGATGGCGTCCGCACTAAGCTCCGCCGCCATGACGATTGCGATTGTTACCTCGGATGTCGACTGGGTGCGCGCCGACAAGGAAGATATGCTTCTCATTGCAGCGCTCGGCGATATCGACGTGGCGAGTGTCCGAATTGCGTGGGACACGCGTGTCGATTGGTCCTCCTTTACCGCGGTTGTGATTTCGACGACGTGGGACTACCACCATCGCGCAAGCGAATTTCTCCAGTGGATCGACCTGGCTTCACAGGCGACGACAATGTGGAACCCGCCCGAGATGATCCGCTGGAACGCCAACAAGCGGTACCTGATCCAGATGTCAGAAGCCGGTCTGGCCGTGATCCCCACCGCCGCGGCCGGCACAGTTATCGGTGTTGGGGAGGCAGCAGACGTGTGGGGAGCCGACGACGTCGTCATCAAGCCCGTCGTGTCGGCGAGCGCTCGGGGGACCGCAAAATTCCGGGCAACCGATGTGGTCGGTGTCGGCGACCATCTCGCGGCACTTTCCGAACCGATGATCGTCCAACCCTTCCAACCGTCCGTAGAAACCGACGGCGAAACATCCCTGGTGTACTTTGACGGTGTCTACTCGCATGCGGTCCGCAAGAATCCCAAACCGGGCGACTTTCGGACACAGACACACCTGGGTGGAACCCTCGCCCCCACCCAACCTCGGTCAGCCCAACTTACGGCTGCTGAAGAGGCCATTGCGTTCATTGACCAACTACCTCTGTACGTCCGTGTCGATCTCATCGAGGGTGACGAAGGACCGCTTCTCATCGAACTCGAATTGATCGAGCCGAGCCTTTTCTTGACAGTGTGCGAAGGCTCCGCCGAAAGATTCGCGGCCGCTATTGCAACCCGGCTGCCTGAATAGGTGTTTTGGAAACCGCCGCCACCGTGCACGGGCACAGCTCAAGCGATTCGGTTGTATGCCAAGGGCAAAGCACTCGGTGGGCCGATCGGTACGACTGTTATACGTCGAGGTACCACGTAGGAGTCGCCGATTGAGAGCTCACGATTCGTTGAGCCTTTGCAATCGACGGCGGATACCGAGACCGCGACGCTGGTAGAGCGTGATGCTCCCCGGGTCTGACCCGTTGGGCAGTCGCCTGGTGTTTGACGTGGCAATGTTGCTGTTGAGGAGCGCCCGGGAGGCCGGTGGCGCCCCACTGCCGTCGGGGATTGCAAAAGCGTAGTGCCGATGTGATGCGATTTCCGAAATGGGATCCGCAAATGACTTACCGCGAAGATCAATGGTGATGCCGTCGGGCTTCAACACGATCACCGACTTCGTCGAAACAGCCGGCTTGGATCGTGTGGACTTTTCGTCATCGGTTTCCGGGGCAGCGACTCTGGTGTCCGTGGCAAGCGCCTCGGCCGCTGCCGCCATGCTGGCGTTCGCTGCCGCTGCTTGTGATCGCTCCCGAGCGATGTCCTCCTGCACACCAACAATCAATTCTTCGGCTTCTGCCCGGGCCTGACGCAGCACCCCCTCGGATTGCATACGCGACGCCTCGACTCGTGCCGCTGCTTCGAGTTCTGCGTCGTCGAGCAACTCGTCAGACTCAGCAATCGCGTCCTGGACGATCGCTCGTGCGTTCGCCTCTGCCTCTGACTCGCGGTCCTGGAGGACCTGCTCTGCTTCGCCGTGTGCGGCTTCGAGGATGTCCGCCTGTTCCGACACGGTTGCTTCGATAGCATCGTCGATCTCGGCGGTTAGATCCCGGGTCTCGTGTTCGGCTTCGGCAAACAAGGCGTTCGCTGATCTCTCGTAGGTATCAGCCTTCCTGCGGGCGTCATTGAGGACCGCCTCGGCCTGCTCTTCAGCGGCAAGGACGATCTGGCGGGCGTCGCGCTCGGCGTCAGCGATGACGGTTGTGTCAAACGTTTGGATCTCTTGCGCCAGAGTGTCTATATCGCCCTCTGCCGCTAGGAGCGCCCGTTCCTTGAATGCAAGTGCCGCGGTGAGGCGGGCGACGATCGCATCGACTTCGTCTGGGTCGTATCCGCGACGTCGGCGCGAGAAGACGTGCCCCTCGATCATATGTGAGTCCATGCTCACAAAAGGTCCTCCAACTATCCGCTCCCCGGATGCGACGTGCTGCACCGAGCGTCGCCACCGCTTTCGTCCCTCTTGCGTCAGGCGCCGGAGGGTGCTTCGTACTCTAGTGCCATGGTGTCGCGGCCTGTCGTCATGTTTTCGACGAGCTGAGCAATACCGACCAACCAGTTTATGGCTTTCTTCCACGGTGGGAATCGCCTGGAAAGCCGGGTGCTAGGCACACAACGACACAGCCATCTCGTGTTGCGAATGTTGCCGCTCAATCCCCAGTTCAACACAGACCCCTTGCCCGATCGCCGACAAACGCATATTGTTCCTATATGGAGCGAATAACTGTTGAGTTCAACAAGGAGTGGCTGTCGGTCGCCGACATTTGCGAGTACATGGGCGTCTCCACGTTTGTCGTGACGAGTCAGCTCCGTTCGGGTGACTTGCCCGCGGTCAAGTTCGGTCGTGAATGGCGAGTATCACGCAAGGATTTCGAGGATTGGATTAACGATCAACGCCTCGGAGCGTCGACGAAGGCCACGGCACACGATGCAGTGGAGACGCCGTTTCCGTAAGCTACCTCGAGAGATGCTGGGGCAGACGGACGGAGTACGACATGCAGGATGATTCTCAGGAGCCAGCCGGAGAGGCAGCACCGCCGCCTCGCCCTCCAAAGGATCCGGCGCAGTCGCTACGCACCGCGATGCTTGCCTACATTGTCGCCAATGCCCTGGTAGGGCTGCCGTTGCTCGTGTTTCCAGCTTCGTTTCTCGACTTGATCGGGTTCGAAGCCGGTGTCGCCGATGGCCTCGGCGGCATCCGTTGGGTTGGAGCGATTTTGGTTGCATGGGCCGTCGGGTCGTCCCTCGTGATTGCCCGCCCCGAGGGCCGCGCCACCCTTGTGACGACCGGGGCTTTACAAATGACATTTGCAGCTGTCGCGTTGCTGTGGTCCCTCACCACAGGCGACAAGTGGGGATCGACGGCGTTCCACATCGGTATGTTCGCGTTGTTTGCGGCGACCGCCCTCGTCATGTGGGCCGCACGTTTCAGCGCCCGAAAAGTCTTCAAGGGAACGCAACACCCCGCGTAGAGCGACGTGGGTACATCTGAGGCCATCTAGGTGCGGCGTCTGCACGGGTCCGGCGGCGATTCCTACCGGCGCCGGCTACGAAACGCGCGCGCGTGATGTCGCAGAAATTCCCACCAGGCCGGGTCGTCGGACACAGGTAGGGTGAAGGCTGCACCAAGGAGGGCAGTTGCAGCGAATATTGGATTCGTCGGAATGGTCTCTCCCACCACGGATGCGGAGTATCGGTCGCCTCTTCTCGGCAACGCTGATGGCTGGCGCACTTGGCTGCACCAACCTGGCGGTGACCGCTATGCGGCACCACACCATCGAAGGCTCGGCGACTATCAAATTCAAGACCATGAGGTCAACCAGCCTCGTCGATGACGTCTCGGCGCAGGAGTTCGGCCACTACCTCCGCCTCGGCCACTCCGACATTTCTTGGGTCCCGATGTCGAAATCTGCCTTCCAGGGTGCGGTGAGCCTCTCGGGTCCTGATCGAGCGGGCCGCTGCCAGATATACGGCCACGCACACGGATGGTGGGGAGGATGCTGATGTCAGGCGCGCACATGAATTTCCGAGCCGGACGCTACCGATTTGCGGCTGCGGTCGTTGCGCTAATTCTTACAGGTGGCGCCTGCTCGACGCCGGTCGACACTACGGCGGCCCCCGAGGAGAACGTGGGGTTTGACCCTGTCTCCCTGAGCGATCTTGCTGGCGTCGGTGGGAGTTCAAGCCTCCCCATGACGAACGAAGAAGTAGCGAGGCAGTCCCAGATCGCGATCGAGGCCGTGGTGAAAGACGTCCGTCCGTCGCGGCTCAACACGTAAGACGGCGCGTTTCCTTCAGGGAAGGAGATTGAGGTGGGCGGCTTGGACGACCTAGTCGTGCTCACCGATGTGGAGGTTGAGGTCGTGTGGACCGTTGGAGCTGGGGCGAATGTGGCCGTTTTTGCAGCCGGGAAATTCCTGGTTGTAACCGTCGGTGGTGGGACGATCTTCACCAGCTTAGATGCCGACCAGGCGGCTGCCCTCGGGGTCATGAAGGTTGTCGGAGACGGAGGTCAGCGCTACTTCGACGAGGGCGAGATTGGCCCAGAACCTGGATCCGAGCTCGAGATTTCCGTTGATGGCCCCGTTGAGCGCTTCCTCTGGGGTTCCGCACCCAACGAGGATCTTACGGAAGGCAACACCGTTGTCCTGTGCCTGACACGTTTGAGCATCGACGGCTATCAGGGCTCGCTGGGCTTCGAATACTGGACCCCTGTTCACGCCTCCGGCGTGTTGCAACGCACGGACGACGGCAATTGGGTGGGTCCAACTAGGGGGCGGGCGGTCGACGTGGACGAGCTGGCCAAACTGATCCCGTAGAACGCGCTGACTCGTGAGTTGTCGCTACTTGTCGGCTGTCGTTGCGCAGCCTTGCTGTTTCCACATGTGGCACTGTGGCAGGTGACCCGGACGGGTCGGCTAAGAGTCAGGCCGTTCCGCGTCGACCGTTGCGTCTCGCCAGGAATTGCGACAACGATGTCAGATGCACGGGTTCAACGGGAGTTCACCACCAATACTCGCCTCCGTAGCTGACTCAGAACCCGCGCCGCCACCTTCGTGGCTGTGGTTTGACAGACCAACCAAAGGGCCCGAAAAACCTGAGGAACCCCTGTTGTGAACGTGTTAGGTCTTTTGGATAGGTCGCGCCGATTGCTTGGCGGTACGGGCAGCAGTTCTATGACTCGCCGCTAGTTCCAGGTGGGGCGGAGCGGAAGATGGCTGTCGCCGTCCCGTGGTGTTTTGATTGCGAGGACCTGGTCGACGTGGATGTCGTTGGCCTCGAACATGAGTGCGCTGCCGGCCATGTAGAGCTGCCAGATCTTCGCCCGACCTTCACCGACTTCGGCAATTGCGGCTTCCCAATTCTCTTCGAGATTGGAAACCCACCGACGGAGTGTCAGCGCATAGTGCTCACGCAGGTTCTCCATGTGCCTGACCTCTAGTCCAGCGTTCTGAAGAGCAGTGATGACACTTCCGACCTCGTGCAGTTCGCCGTCCGGGAACACATACCGATCAAGGAAACCCGTCCGACGAATCAGCGACCGGTGCTCTGTGCGACGTCTGCTGATGGCGTGGTTGAGGAGCCGTCCGCCGGGGGCCAGGAGCCTACTGACCGTGTCGAAGTACTCAGACAACCGCCGCATCCCGACATGCTCAAACATCCCGATCGAGCTAATCGCATCGTAGGGGCCGTCGTCGACGTCGCGATAGTCCTGGGTTCGTATTTCAACGAGGTCGGTGAGGCCGGCGTCGGCTACCTGCTTTTCAGCGAAATCGGCCTGCTTCTCGGATATGGTTACGCCAACCGATCGAACACCGTGGTGCTCGGCGGCGTGGCGGACCATGCCACCCCATCCGCACCCTATATCGAGGAGGCGCATCCCCGGGTGAAGCCCGAGCTTCTGACAGATCAGCTCGTATTTTCTCTGCTGCGCCTGCTCCAGCGACTCGTCGGGTCTTTCGAATACTGCGCACGAGTACGTGAGCGACGATCCAAGTATGAGACGGAAGAACTCGTTGGAGACGTCGTAGTGGTGTTGGATCGAGCTGGAGTCAGACCGTCGTGTGTGGAACCGGCCCTGACGTCGATGTTCCTCAGGTGGTGGCGGGATTTTTCGTAAGTTGCGCAGACCCACCGTCTGAACGAGTGCCTTCACCTGGCCCAGGGTAAGTTTTACCACCGGGAGTGCATCCTTGAGAGAAAGGACGTCGTAGATGTTGCCGTCGATCTCGATGTCACCAGCGATGTACGCCCTGGCGAATCCGAGTTCGCCCGACGCTGTCGCCATACGGATCAGGGCGTCTCTGGAGCGGAGGGTGATCGTCGTTCTTGCATCTCGAGGGCCGACATCTGTGCCGTCGTAGGCCCTAATGCGGACAGGCAGGTCTTGCCCCAACAGCCCCGCAATAAACGACTCGAGAGCCACTTTGAACTCCTTCCTACCTTCGGCGGTCTTTCCAATCCCTTCGCCGAACGCGGGTGTGACCAGGCACACTGCGGAGCGCATCGCCCCTCTGCGGCGTGCTACAACTATCAACGTATCACCCCAGATTCTATGCCCGTCTGACATTGATGGAAACGGTGACGATCGCGTTCGAGGCGGAAGGTTCGTCCGGCGTTGCGACACTGACACCAGGCAATGAGGTACCAGCCGTCGCTTGCGTTGTAGAAGCCAACCGCCTCGACCGATCGACGGACAGCTTTTTGCTGCTTCGCTTTCCAAGAACGCCGGCCTGAACTGGGGCAACAAACATGGGGAACGAAGGATGTTGCCCGCGGGTGCCACCCGTTTCGCTACGGCAGGTTCAAAACCTTCGCCGGGTCTGTGTAGTCGGTTTCTAGGGCCGCGGCGACGGCCTGGTTCGTGACTTTTCCAGCCGCGACGTTGACGCCCGGCACAAGCTCGGGGAACCGGGCTGCAGCGCTGCTGAACCCCTCGGCCAGCGCCACGGCGTACGGCATGGTGACGTTCGTGAGTGCGTACGTCGCCGTGTTGGGTACGGCGCCGGGAATGTTTCCGACGGCGTAGTGCACAACGGAGTGGACGATGTACGTCGGGTTGGCATGTGACGTCTCGTGCGATGTCTCCATGCAGCCGCCCTGGTCGATAGAGATGTCGACGACAACGCTGCCCGGCTTCATTGACTTGATGTTGTCTTCGCTAATCACGATCGGCGCTCTGGCACCGGCAACCAGCACGGCGCCGATGACAAGGTCAGATTGGGCAACAAGCTCGTCGATTGAAGCGATTGACGACCGGATCGTCTTTATCCGGCCGTGGTGTAGTTCGTCGATATGACGGAGACGCGCAACGTTGATGTCGAGGATGGTCACATCAGCGCCCATGCCGGATGCGACTACGGCGGCGTTGGCGCCTGCGCTGCCTCCCCCGATTACGGTGACGGCGGCGGGTGCTACTCCGGGAACGCCACCCATCAGGACACCTCTGCCACCTCTCGGTTTTTCGAGATGGTACGACCCTGCCTGGGCAGCCATGCGGCCCGCGATCTCGCTCATCGGCGCAAGCAACGGAAGCGACCCGTCAGCCATCTCGACCGTTTCGTACGCAATGCATGTCGCCCCCGACTCCACCAGACCCTTCGCTTCAGCCGGATATGCAGCTAGGTGGAGATACGTGAACAGCGTCGCTTCTGGCCGAAGCATCGCGATCTCACTCGCCTGCGGCTCCTTGACTTTGAGAACGAGCTCGGCCCTGGCAAACACCTCGGTTGCGTCGGCTGCCATCTCTGCGCCGGCGGCGATGTAGTCGGCATCGGTTATCGAAGATCCGACCCCGGCACCCGACTGAACCAGGACCACATGACCGCGGGTGGTCAGTTCGCGAACGCCAACTGGAGTGCACGCGACCCGATACTCCTCGTTCTTTATCTCGGTGGGGACTCCGACAATCACAATGCCTCCTCGGTGCGGTAGCCGCGATGCGAATCGGATTGTAGACAGTGCCCCTGCGAATGGTTCAAGCACGATGCGCCCTCGGCCGATCTCTCCCCTGATACAGGCTCTCATTCGCAATCGGCAGCTTCGGTGTTCCCCATATTGTGAGTAGTCTCCTCGGCGTCTTTCGAGGAACACCCCATGGGCGATATCGCCGCTCTCATACTCGCTGCTGATCGCGGCGTAGATTTTGCCACGGCCGCCGCACTCCAAGTGTTTCGGGGCCGACCGTTGCTCCAGTCCTCCCTTGAGCGAGTCGGCCATTGGCCGGTGGATCGCACCGTTGTTGTCCTCGGCGCAGACGAGGAGGAGGTGATGGACACCTTGGACTTTGGAAACTGCACGGTGGTCATCGACCCTGAGTGGCAAGAGGGGTCGGCATCCCCGCTGCGAGCCGGGCTCGATCACCTGTTGCGCGAGGTCGGTATCAGCACCGTGATCCTTGCGGATGTTTCTCAGGTTGTGTTCGACGCTGACGTGGTGGGCAATCTACTAACGGCGGCCGATAGCGAGAGGTCTTGGGCTGTGGTTGCCAAGTACCGATATGAGTGGGCGATGCCGTATCTCATCGGCATAGATCTTTGGCCCCAGCTGCTCGGACGCGAGGGCGACGCTGGTATCGAGAGGCTTCTCAAAGCGCATCCCGATTGGGTTCACGAGATGTACCTCGACGCGCCTCGACCGCTCACGATCACTCACATCGAAGATCTCAGCGCCCCTCGTCGCAGTTAACAGTCCGGCGCAGGGCCTAGGGAGCCCTCCGGGAGCGAGTCCCCGTTCGACTCTGCACGCACGGCGTACCGCGAGTATATTCGTTGGTTGTCGGCTCTCGTGTGTGGGCTGTCAGCAAATGTGTGTGACGACGGAAAGGAACGTGGATGGCATCGATCGATGGGGTCGAGGGGATCGGGTACAAACAAGCGACGAAGCTTCGTAAGGCCCGGATCCGCACAACCGAGGCGCTGCTCAAGGCAGGTGCCACGAAGAAGGGCCGTAGAACGATTGCCGCCTCCTCTGACATCTCTGAGAAGCTGATACTCGAGTGGGTGAACCGTGCAGACTTGATGCGCGTCCGTGGTGTTGGTGAGGAATACTCGGACCTCTTGGAAGCAGCGGGTGTGGACACCGTCAAGGAGCTACGGCGTCGCAACGCAGGAAGTTTGCTCGGGATGATGGTCTCGATAAACACCAAGAGGCGTCTGGTGCGTCGTCTGCCTACGGAGATGATGGTCGCCCGATGGGTAGACCATGCCAAGGAGTTACCGCCGGTTGTTACGTATTAGTCGTCCACTCCTGCAGGACTAGACACCCCAGGCGCGGATCTTGTCAAGCTGCTTTTGTGGTGACGGCTGGTTGGCGGTGTGCCCAGGCTGTGTCTTCGTTGTAGATGGTGCCGTGTTGGAGGCATCCGTGGAGTATTCCGACGAGGCGGTTCCCGAGGGTACGTAGCGCCTGGTGGTGGAGATCACCTTTGGCACGTCGCTCGTCGTAGAACGCTCGGCATCCTTTGCTTTGGGTGATTGCGCAGAAGGCCCATTGGTCGATAGCGTCATAGAGACGCCGGTTACGCA
>JADFQA010000057.1 GCA_022562055.1 Acidobacteriota bacterium
CCAGAGATGGCCGCGTTGTCCGGCGTGTCATTCGGCGGAGTTGCAGCGGTCCGCTAGCCCTACCGAAACTGCGTGTCTTCTGGCGGCGCCCAGTCCTGGCTAATCGTTCCGGCTTGTGGGTACCCGGGTTCGTAGTCGTAGATGTTCATACCGTCCGTGCCTTTCTTGATCAATAGCCACAGGACGTAGAACCCACCAAACGGGACGACCGCAATCAAGGTGCTTTGGGGAAGTACTGGCGTAGCAGTCCGTTGGTGCCTCGTTGCCAGGGTGACTGCGGGTTCAAGAAGTAGATCGCGACACCGGTGTCGATGCGGAGCTGGGCGTGTTGGGCCATCTCTGCGCCTCGGTCCCAGGTGAGCGAACGCCGAAGCTGTTCGGGCAGTGTGGTGATCGAGGCGGCGATGGCGTCCCGCACGGCTTCGGCACCGTGACCAGCCAAACGACTTCCAACGGCAGGAGATAGCCCAGTAGCAACGCTGGCTTCCTCACTCGACAACCCACCAGCGATGCCTTCCCAGAACCGCTCAAGATGCTCACGACGCCACACCGGCGGGCGCAACGCACGATCAGCCGCACGATGTCTCCTCGTACCCATCCCAACTCCTCACACTCAAGGTGTTGCAACGACCATTTGAATCCACCTACGGCACCGGCCGTCGGTGCCGGGCTTTCACTTGCAGGACAGGAAGCGAACGGTGGTCTCCATCTCTTCGAGCACCTCAGCCAGCGCGTTCACGGTGGCGTCGATGTCCTCGTCTGTGGTGTGGTGGGACAGCGAGAACCGCACAGCACAATGCGCGGATTCGGGCGCTCTGCCCATTGCGATGAGGACGTGGGTGGGGTCGGGGTTGCCGGTCTTGCAGGCGGACCCTGACGAGAGTGCGATGCCGTGCTGATCGAGGGCCACCACCAGGGATTCTCCCCGGAGCCCGGGGAGGGTGAGGTTGAGTGTGTTGGGCAGCCGGTTGTCGCGGTCGCCGTTGAGTGCCGCACCGGGTACCAGCCGGCGGATCTTCTCCTCGAGTCGGTCCCGTAGCTCTGCCAGCCGGTCCCCGCTCGCCACCCGGTCGGGGGCAAGATCCGCGGCTCTACCCATTCCCACGATGGCGGGGACGTTCTCGGTGCCGGCCCGGAGTCCGCGTTCCTGCTTTCCTCCGTGGATGAGCGCCTCGAGTTCGACACCTTTGCGCACGTATAGCGCCCCAACCCCCTTGGGGCCGTGGAACTTGTGGGCCGCGATGCTCAGGAGATCGATGCCGAGGTCGTCGACGTCGACGAGGATCTTTCCCACCGCTTGCACTGCGTCGGTGTGGAAGAGCGCCCCTCTATCGTGGGTGATCCGGCACAGCTCCTTGATGGGCTGGATGGTGCCGACCTCGTTGTTGGCCATCATGATCGACACCAGGATGGTGTCGTCACGCATCGCCATCGCGAGCCGTTTCGGGTCGAGCCGTCCCCATTCGTCGACGTCGAGGTAGGTGATGTCGTACCCGATACGCTCCAGGAAGGCTGCTGCCCCGAGGACTGCGGGGTGCTCGATTGTGGTGGTGATGAGGTGGCGGCCCTTGTCTGTGTATCTGAAGGCGACACCTTTGAGAGCCAGATTGTCGGCCTCGGAGCCGCCGCCGGTGAAGATGATGCTTCGCGGGCGGGCGTTGATCAGCCGCGAGATCTGGCGGCGGGCCTGGACGATCGCTTGCCTGGCGTCTCTACCGGAGCGGTGGATACTCGAAGGGTTGCCGTGGGAGGCCCCAAGGTACGATGCCATTGCTTTGCGCACCTCGTCGTCGATCTCGGTGGTGGCGTTGTTGTCGAGGTAGATGCGTCGTTTCGCGGGACGAGGCTGTGCGAGCGGCCGGGTGGTGTCGGCGACGTGGGCCCGGGCGGTGCGCCGCGTGGCCTCGGTACCTTCTTCTAGCTTCATGACTTCGCACAGGAGCGCCTTGTATACGGGGAATCCGGAGATCTCGTCGTAGTTGTCGAGGTCGGTGAGGATGTTGACGTTCCACTCCTGCCAGGGCTCCGGGCCCACTGCGGTTCCCCCACCCATGTTCGCTTCGATGGCGCCCTTGACGATCCCGTCTGTGACTCTGGCGCGGAACGGTACTGCGCCGCGTTTCGTGGAAACCTCGACGAGGTCACCGGTGTTGATTCCGCGCTCCGCGGCATCCTCCAGGTTGATTTCCACAATCGGTTCGGGGCTGTCTTTGACGAGGTCGCCGACCCCGTGGTGCTGCGAACGGAAGTCAGTCTGAGGTCGCGCCCCCGAGTTGAAGACGAGGGGGTAGTCCTCGGCCACATCGGGAGCGGCGATGGGTCCCTCGGTCGGCTCGGTGTACTTGGGGAGGGGCTCGTAGCCGTAGTCCTCGAGGATGGTGGACCAGATCTCGAACTTGCCTGTCGGGGTGTCGAACCCTGGGGTGCCGTCGTGGCGCAGTCCGCCCTTCTGCCATTTCTTGTACTCCATCATCGGCGTTGGGAGCTTCACCCAGCCACCCGCCTCTCTCACGTCCTCCACTGTGAACCCGGATCCGTCGAGCGCTCGGCGAATCATCTCGTCCTCAGTCTGCGGGAACAGGTGCCCATGGCCGAGTCTGCGAGCAAGCTCAGCCATGATCAGGTAGTCGTTGCGAGCCTCCCCAACTGGTTCGATGACCTTGTCCCGCAGTCGGAATATGGGACCGTACGTCATGTAGGAGTCGATCTCGAACATGGTGGTTGCCGGCAGCACCACGTCGGCGTAGCGGGCGTCTGCGGTAAGGTTGCGGTCGATGCACACCACGAAGTCCAGCTTGGAGAGTGTCTCCTCCCAGATCGGTGTCTGGGGCCATGAGGTGAGGATGGAGGCGCCGTGGATGATTAGTGCTCGAATCGCGTAGGGATCCTCGTGCAGCACAGCGTCGACCAAGCTCGATGCGTGGCCCTCGCCCCGGTACTTGGAGTAGAGCGGGAACTTGTCGAAACCCACCGCCCGACCGATGTCGGGATTGGGCTGATTGCATGACCGGTTGATCGGAAAGTGCGTGTCGAGCATTGCGAGCCCGATGCCACCGGGCACGTCGAGTTGGCCAGCGAGGGCAAACAACGAATACACGGCTCGGATCGCCTGAATGCCGCTGTTGGAGTACTCGAGGCCGCTGTACATCAGCGGACATGCGCCGGTGGCTCCTGCGAGGCGCCGGGCGAGGTCCCGAATGGTGTCCGCAGGCACGCCCGTGATGGTTTCGGTCACTTCCGGGGAGAAGTGTTGGACGTAGCTGCGCAGTTCCTCGAAGCCGTGGCACCAGTTGTCTGCGAAGTCCTCGTCGTAGAGGTCCTCGTCAATCAGCACTCCGATCATGGAGAGGGCCAGGGCCGCGTCGGTCCCTGGGCGGATCGGAACCCATTGGGCGTTGCCGAGTTCGACCGTTTCGGTGCGGCGAGGGTCGATCACCACGATGTCGGCCCCGCGAGCCGTTGCCGCTTCGAGCCGATGCATGTCGAGGGGCGGGGAGTCGGTGGCCGGGTTGGTGCCCCAGACAAAGAGCATCTCAGCGTTCTCGATGTCGCTGAACATGTCGATGAGCATCCGGCCCATCGTCACGTGAGGGGCGATGATGGCAAACGAGACGTAACACAGCGCGCCAACCCCCATCGTGTTGGGCGAGCCGAAGGGAAACAGCACGTTTGATGCCGACGAGACCGGAGCCTCCCTGGGCTGGTACATGTCGCACAGCGACAGCTCGAACGCCCCCCGGCCCGTGTAGACGGCGGTCGCCTCCGCACCAGACTCCGTCTTGATCCGCTCGAGATTCTCGACGATCAGATCGTAGGCCTCATCCCACGAGATCTGCTCGAACTCGTGGGTTCCCTTGGGACCCACCCGTTTCATCGGATAGCGGAGCCTGTCCTTGCTGTACACGATGTCCCTGGCGTGTGCCCCCCGTCGGCACAACATGCCGAGCGGGTGGCCATCATCGGGTGCAATCGTTTCCAGCCTGCCGTCGCGAACGCCGACCTTCACCCAGCATCCGGCAGGACAGATACCACAGATACCGCTACTGATGTCTAAAACTGGCTCCGTCACTTCTTTCGGAATGACCATGACTCATGCTCCGTGTAGCTCCGGCCCCCAGCCACGATAGCTCTGCGTGACCGTCCGCTTTCGTCCTCGTCAACAGGTGTCACGCCTGACCAGAACAAGTGTTGAGGCGTTGATGTCGCTCGAATCGTGTGTTCCCTGCCCGAGGCGCTAACCGGTTGGTGTCCATGTGACCTGTGCCCCGATGTTGAATCGAGTCACCTCAGACCAGAGAGCAACGGTTCCGAGGATCTCAGCGATCGCCTCGTCGTCGTACCCGTGACGGTGCAAGCCGGCAGTGTGGGCGTTTAGGCAGAAGTCGCATGCGTTGATGGCCGCCACTGTGAAGGCGATGACTTCCTTGGTCTTGGCGTCGACCTTGCGGGGTTCGAGCACCTTGGCCATATGGTCGTTGATCGACTCCAAGTAGGTCGGGTCGTTGGCGAATGCCTTGTAGATGTCGGGCAGGAAGCCACCGTAGCGAGCCTTGATCTTCTTGTATGTCTGCTGTACACGCTCGCTGGCTTCCTCTTCCTCGATGAGATCTAAGGTCGGCATCCGGCTTCTCTTCTTCTGGTGGTCATAGCTTCTCTTCTTCTGGTGGTCATACCCGTCACATCAACTCCGAGTTGAACGTCCCCATCCTGGAACAATCTGAGAGTCGTATTTGGCGTGCTCTTCTCCGAATGAGAACTCAGGTGTCTGCTTGAATATTCCGAATCGCCCTGGGTTTTGTTGAGGCAGCTAAGAAGCTTGGCATCACCCATTGACTACGAAACTGACTACGAAACAGAACATGCCAAATTAGAATCAGGAACGGCCGAAGCCGCATAGTTGAACCTTCCACGATCTGGGGGGAAGCTCAGTGGGCAGGCCGCCAAAACTGGTACGGGAGGTCACCTGCCGTGTCTCAAGGTGACGGTGGAGATCGCCGAGGTGCGAGGCCTTACCCCAGGCGAGGACGCCGTTTCGCCTTCGCGCTTTCCGGAATGGACCGAACCTGAGCAGTTCGCCGAGTTCGCAGCAGAAGTTCGTGAGCGAACCGGGGGGATCCCGATCGGGTTCAAGCTGTCAGCACAACACGTCGAAGACGACCTCGAGGCTGCGCTCGAGGTGGGTGTCGACTATGTGATTCTTGATGGGCGTGGGGGAGCGACCGGTGCGGCGCCACTGTTGTTCCGTGACAACATATCGGTTCCGACGATCCCGGCGTTGGCGAGGGCACGGCGGTTCCTCGACGAACACGCACCCGATGTCACCCTTGTCATCACCGGCGGGCTGCGCACACCTGCTGACTTTGTGAAGGCAATGGCGCTTGGAGCTGATGCGATAGCCCTAGCAAACGCCCCGCTTCAGGCGATCGGCTGCCTGGGCATGCGGGCGTGTAACACGAATAACTGCCCTGTCGGCATCGCCACCCAAAAGGAGCACCTCCGTGCGCGTCTTCCTGTTGACGAAGCGGCGCACCGGCTGGCGCGGTATTTCGGGGCTGCTGTCGAACTCATGCAGGTACTAGCGAGGGCATGTGGTCACTCCAGTCTGAGCGATCTGACTGTTGACGACTTGACGACTTGGAAACCAGAGATGGCCGCGTTGTCCGGCGTGTCATTCGGCGGAGTTGCAGCGGTCCGCTAGCCCTACCGAAACTGCGTGTCTTCTGGCGGCGCCCAGTCCTGGCTAATCGTTCCGGCTTGTGGGTACCCGGGTTCGTAGTCGTAGATGTTCATACCGTCATTGCCTTTCTTGATCAACAGCCACAGGACGTAGAACCCACCAAACGGGACGAGCGCAATCAACAAGAACCACCCCGAATGGTTCGTGTCATGCAGTCGGCGGACGGCGGCGGAAAGCCCTGGCAGGAAAGTTGCCAGTCCGAAAATCAACGATAAAGTGGCTAACCCGCTAGCGCCCGCAGTGGATAGGAATACCGAAACCACCGACGTGAAAAGGGCGAACCACCAGTACTCGGGTTGCGTTGCGCGGCCTGAGAACGTCGCGTACTTCGAAAAGCAGGTGGCGATGGATTCGGTGAATGTCACTGTCTCTCCCGGTTCAGTTGCATGTGCAATACTGGGTCTTCGAGTGCAACGTTAGCCGAGTGCTCTTCTGGAGGCCTCTCCGGAGGTGGTGAGGATCGCACGCGAGAAATCGGCCGTACCGGAGGCAGTGGTGGCCGATTTTTCGCTGGATTGACTCGTGTTGGCTTGGTTATTTGCTGATGTCGGCGCACAGGTCAGGGCGGCCGGCGAACCGATCGTTTTTGAGTTCAGTGATGTGGGCTGACGCCAGATCGAGGTTGAAAGTTAGGTACATGCGGAGCTCCTTTCTGGAAGTCTCTGTTGGTGCTGTCAGTTGTCTTGGCCGAGGAATCGGCGAAGCAGCGAACCTGCGTCTCCAACATTGGTTGATCTGAGTTGGTAGTAGTTGTCGTCGTCCGTAACGACAACTCTGATGAGTCCGGCTCGCCGGAGCGCACCAATGTGGTGGTGAGCTGTCGACTTGGCGAGGCCGGTGTGGTCGGTGAGTTCTCGGAGTGTGGTGTTGCCCTGTGAGATGAGCTTGAGCATCGACAGCCGTCTTTCGTCTCCCAGCGCCTTGAACAGGTCCACCAAGTACGCCGGCGGTGCTTCGGGGTCCGCGTTGAGAACTTCGTCGGTCACCGAGTAGCAAACAATTCGGGTGCCTTCGTGTTCGCACAGCAGAGCCCATGGTCTGATCGCAATGGAGGGGATCAGCAGAATTCCGGCGACCTGTGGACCAATCTCGAGAGCGACGCCGCCTGTCGCTTCCTCTACGAGATCAGCAGGGGACATTCGCCTTGCCATCGCTCGCTTTTCCTCGGCGGACCGTTCGAGTATCGCCATGCGGTCCGCAAGCTCCGGTTCGATTTCTGTCTCAAACTTTGTCAGAATCGAAATGAGCTTGTCGCCGAACTCCGCGGGGGAGGTGCTGGGCAAGGCGGTGGCGTTTTTTGCTGTGTGCTCGGAGTTCGTTCTACATTCCAGGATATGTTCGAGCGCTTTCTCGTCGAGTCGGCGGATCAGGTCGGAGACGGTCTTGACGCCCGGTTCCGTTGCGATTCCGATGAGGCTCGGCCAGACTTGCTCATTGTCGCCGAGGGCTTGCAGCATGCCGAGAATCTCTGCGCCGGCGTGTTCCATTAGGTCGAACGTAACCGTGTCGGCGTAGTCGGCGCGGCTACCGTGGCTCCACACAAACAAGTGCGTCAGAGCCTCGTAAACAGGCCGCGCTTCAACGGTGATAGAGAACGCCGGCGCCGACGCTGTGAAGTCGTGAATTTTGGTGTCTGACTGTGCCATGTGATGGAAACCGTATCGTTCGATCTATATCGAACTATACGACATCGACGGACAAACGTCAAGAAGAACGACAGTAGCCGAACGGCACGATCGGAGGGGGTTGGGGGAGGTTATTCGGCGGGGGTTGGGGGGCGTGTTGGTTTGTACGCTTGTGCGATCCACGTCGCTAGGAACATTGCCCGGTTCACTTCGATATCGTCGTGTTGTACGGCGGCGGCGGCGAGTGACAGGTTCCTGTTCTCCGCCATAGCTGATGGAAGGTCAGACGAGGCCGTCTTCCACGCCCCTGGAGTGCGCGCTTCGTCCCAGTCGAGATATCGGAAAAAGCTCGCAAATATCACGGCCCGATTGATGACATCGCTCCATATGGTTGTCGGCAGGCTCGAGAAGAGATCTATCCCGTATGACTCGCCGTTCTCCATTGCGAGATCGACGAAAACTGCGGCGTAGAGGTCATTGGAACCATCCGTGCACACCGCAAACGCCTCCCACGCCTGCTCGATGGCGCCGTCGGGGGGAGTCGTGAGATACACCCGGTTGTCGATAGGGAGCAACTCGATGGCGAATCGCCACGGTGCGGTGTCGCCTTCATCCCACTCGAACGTTACGAGGGGTCGAAGACCGGTTTGCTCGCCGATCACTTCGTACGACGCCTCTTCCGACTCGAGGTCGTCGAGAGTGTCGAACGCAATGGCCGCCAGATCGACGGGAGCGTCGGGGAGCAGCACGACGAGTCCGTCGCTTTCGAGACGCGGCGTCTGGAACCAGGTAGCCAGCTCGTCTTGAAATGGCGTGAGATCCATCACCGTTCGCTCATCCCCGTAGTTCCGCGTTCGACGCACCGGTGCGAAGCCAGTCGAGATCCCACTGCACCACCTGCGGCGTTCGTATGTGAGCATACGGTACAGCACCAGGCCCGGCGACCCGAGAAAGACGACATTCTGGCCGGAACCAACGAGTAGAGCGTGCGGTCCACGTTGTTACACTCCTGGACAGTTGGGGCCCGTAGCTCAGGTTGGTAAGAGCAGGCGACTCATAATCGCTTGGTCGCAGGTTCAAGTCCTGCCGGGCCCACCATGTCCTGTCGGGCGACATCGGAGACTGAATCCCCTCGAAAAGTTGGAGACGCTGGTATTCCCTAGGTATGCCGGAGTCAATCTGCCTGGGTTGCGTGGGCGGTAGCCGGGTTCTCGTGGTGGATCTTTCTTGGTTGATCGGGCTGCGCATTCCGAGGCTGAGTGTCGGCGTTGCTGGTCCAACGGCACACCGCTGCGACGACCGTTGGGGTCGTGAAAACCGGGTTACGCAAGCCTTCTAAGACGGGGAGAAAGGTTGTAGAAGCGTGTGGTGGCCGTACGCGACAACTTGAGCAGCCCACGCGATTCGAGACTCTCGAGAATGTGCCGAACAATAAGGCTCGGGAAGCCGGTGGCCTCGGTTAATTCGGGAACAGTTCCCTGGTCCTTGGCCCACCCGGCGAGCCGTGCTGAGACTACGTCGACCTGCCGTTCGTAGTCAGCCCCGTCGGATCGGAGAAAGCGCTCCATTCCTGCGTGCTTGAGGGTGAAATAGCGCATCCCTTCGAGTCCAGCGCTCAGTGTCCGTCGGACCTCGATGTACCGCAGCTCGTCGAGCACTTCCAGTGACTCAATTGCCGTCTCGCGGTCCATGTCGAACTCTTCGAGCAATGTCTCGAGAAAGTCGGCCGTTACGAACCTGGTTCCCGAATCTCTCACCGCCTCTTCACCGGCTGCGCGAAGGACAACACTGTCTGTGTGATTTAGTCCCGAATGGTCGGCGGAGGCAGAGGACGCATATCGCGGTTGCTCGCCGACCTCAGGCGCCGCTCCACCTCCGAACACTGAGCGGACTACACGATTTACGACATCCGTGATGTCGGATGTGTCGGCCACGGACTCAAATAGGAGATGCTGGATGGCTTGTGGAAGATCCGTTGGAGCAAGCCCGTCGAGAACGATCGGGATCAACCGGCTGCCGGTTTCGATCCTCTTTACGATTCCCGCGTCGAGTTCCTCGACTACCCATGGCTTCGACAAACTACTCCTAGAGAGGACGACGATCATCGCGGACGCGCTGCCGATTCCCTCCTCGAAGATTTTTTCGACGAGGCTGTCACCTGGGAGCATCTCCCATCGGTCGACCCAAACATCCAAACCACGTCGGCGTAGTGCCCGGGCAAACGGTATGACAAATCGGTCTTTGTCCTCGCTGGCGTGGCTCAAGAACACACGAGGGGCCTTAGGGTCTGACATACCGGCAACGTTAGCGCGGCACAGTGACAGCGTCCTCAACCTACATCGACCTGCTCGTCAGTCAGACGACGTAACGAGGGCCTGCACCAGCGCCGATTTGCGGAAGCGGTTCGTCTATCGAGTCAATCCATTCCGAACGCGGAGCGGCCCGGTCGGCTCCCTCAAACTGCGTGAACTCGACAAGACTTGGTAGGAGTGCCTGAATCGCCTCGTCAAGGCCGGTGGTGGAAGCAAAGTCAGGCATGAAAACCACTTTACAAGAACCACGCTGCTGTTGCGGGGTGAGTGAGGTCTCGTTCGGCAATATGGATGACCTTCTGTTCAGCTGCGACGTGGACACTGGATTCCCGCCCACCACGAGGCGGATGTGAACTGCATTGGCCCCGGTTCCCTTGTGGAAGTACAAACCCTGAAATTCGGACTTGTCAGGAGCAGTCGTCGTGGGGGAGTAACGGAGGCACCGCTTGGGCTCCACCTCAAGAATCAGAGGGCTGCATTGGTCTAAAGATTGGTGTTCCCAGGGTGCCTCTGTGTTTGTCAAGCAGCGTTTTTGAGGGACGCGTAGACGGCCTGACGGCGTTGTTCGTCGGCGAGCATGCGACGCCAGACGTGGGCGGCGATCTTGCGTTTGAGGCAACGCATAGCCTCGTTGCGGGTCTTACCTTCGTCGATCTTGCGGTCGAAGTATCGACGGCCGGCGCTCTTGGGCATGCGTACCTGGGTCACCGCGATCAGATGCACAGCGGAGTTCAGTTTGCGGTCGCCACTGCGGGAAAGCCGATGGGTGACACGTTCACCGCTGGAGACCTCGATCGGGGCGACCCCGGCGTAACTCGCGAACGCGTCGGAGCTACGGAACCGCGATGGTCGTCCGGTGCGTCCAATGAGCCGGGCTGCAAGCACGGGTCCGATCCCGTCGACCTCGAGTAGTTGACTGCCGTAGTCGTCGAGCGCTTCGGTCATCTGGGCTGCGATCAAGCCCAGTTGCGAGTCAAGACTGCGGATTTCTCGCACCAAATCCCAGCCAAGCATCTTGCGGATACGCTCGGTAGCTGTCGCTGGCCTGATCTTGCGCAGAACCTCGGCTGCGGCGTTGGCCTTGAGCGACGTGGGTACTCCGCCAGGGATCAGGTCTCTCAACAACGCGTGGAGCTGGTTGACTGATCGGACCCGCTGAGCAGCGAGGTTCGCCCGCCGTTCCTCAAGCAGAGCGAACACGGTTGTTTCGTCCTCGGCCGCCACGACTGCAATGTCGCCCTGGAGCGCAGCGACACTCGCAGCCGCCGACGCGTCGATCACATCGTTCTTGCGTCGCCCGCCACGCGACAGCTCCCGCACCCGTGCCGTCGCCGAGGTCGCGACATCGACAACGGCTTCATCGCGAGCGACCAGCCACTGCGCCAAATGACAGCCAAGCCCCTTGGCGTTCTCGACCGCCCATCGACGCTGAGGGAACTGTCGGCCCCAACGCAACAACTCTCGATAGCCAGCCAGGCTTGCATCGACTCGTAGCGACGACACGGGCGTGTTGGTCGCCGGGTCGACCGCGGTTGCGGTGTGGCTGGCCTTGTGCGGATCGATTCCGATAATCATGACATGGTCCTTTCAATTGATGAAGACCACGGTCGGCATGCCGACTTGGAGACCCACACACGGGAATCATGCCTCTGTTGAGCCAGACCGCAGCCAGCCGCCAGCCCGGAGGCACACCCTGGGAGAGCCAACCCGGAGGCGGCAGGCGATTCACGAGCCACCCCGGCCAACGACCTACCGGACACTAGAACCCTGAGGGCGCACAAACCGGTCCCCACATACAAGTCGGCGACTCAATCTCGGTGCAAGCGTCCACTGTCGGACATGAGGGCAAGTGGCGGAAGATCGGCTGGGTGTGGACGTTCGCCAAGTGGGCTTGATGCCATTGGTTGTGCGGTCTCCGTTTGGTGAGTG